>CAZJPU010000103.1:0-4016 GCA_964548105.1 Candidatus Woesearchaeota archaeon
AAAAGTGTGTAAAAAAATAAAAAATAGAAATATTAAGAAATTAAAAATTAAAAAATTAGATTAGAAAAAGTAAGATTATTCTTCTTTTTCTTCTTCATCAGCACTCGCATCTTCTTCAGCTTTAGGTTCTTCAGAAGATTCTTCTTCTTCTGCAGGCGCTTCAGCTTCTTCAGTTTCAGCAGGTGCTTCTTCTTGAGTTTCTTCTTCGTCTTCTGCCATTTTTTTAAATAACTAAATTTAATTAAAATAGAATACGTTTTTTGCTTTTTAAATCTTTGTGAAAGATTTCACTCCTCTAAATAGTAACAAAACTTAATAAGTTTTAAATTATATAAATACAAAAGAATAATAAGAAATATATATTTTGAATTTGATAAGAATACTAAAACCTAGTAAAAAAATAAAAAATCTAAACAAATAAAGATGCAATTAAAAAGTGTTTTTGATAATAATGAAAGAATTCCAGGAAGATATACTTGTGACGGAAGAAATATTAATCCAGGTTTAGAGATTTCAGAGATTCCAGAAAAAACAAAGAGTTTTGCATTAATAGTTGATGATCCAGATGCTCCTGCAGGAACATGGGTTCACTGGATAATTTTCAATATTCCGCCAACCATAATAAAGATTGAAGAAAATAGCATTCCAACTCATTCAAAACAAGGAACTAATGATTTTAAAAAACTAGACTATGGTGGCCCATGCCCTCCAAGTGGAACTCATAAATATTTTTTTAAAATATATGCACTTGATAGTGAACTTGAACTAGAAGAAGGAGCTAGTAAAAAAGAACTTGAAAATGCTATGAAAGAACATATTTTAGAAAAAGCAGAATTAATAGGATTATATTCTAGAGAATAAAATTAACGCTTAATTCCAGATCTTTCAAGCACTTGCTGATAACTACTAAACTCTCTATCATGAGGCGTGACCTGTCTTAAATGAGCATACACCCCCCATACAACATTATTTGTATAGGTTCTTGTTGCTTCAAATATTTTCCCTTCTTCATCATAAGCAATTATCCTTAAACTAGTATCTGTCTTTTCAAAAACATACTCTTCTTTACCCTCAACTACTAAAATAGTATTCACTGCAGGAAGAGGATTTATTTTTTTACCTAATTCTACACGAATTTTTATAGGTTTTCCAGGTTTTGATTGAATTTCTACAACCACATCATCTAATCGTGTTTTTCCTTGGAATTTACCTGATTTTCTTATCATATTTCGATCTTAATAAAAAATTTAATTTTTAAAATTCTGTCAAAACTAAAATAAAAATGTGCAATTATTAATTTAATTGCCACCTATTATCACTATTATCAAGATTATCAAGCATCTAGAATATAAAAGATTTTCGTTATTCTAAAAAAATCACTAAAGATAAAAAATTTAAAGAAACGATAAAAAAAATTAATAAACTAGAAGATAAGAAATCTAAAAAACCTAACTATCTTTTCCTTTTTCTAGCAAATTTATTTTTTATACGCCCCAAACAAAAATTTTTCCTACTTATAGGCTTCTTACTAGTTTTTATTCTACTTGTTTCTTTTTTCCTAGTATTTTTCCTCTTACTAGTTTTTCTCCTAACAATTTCTTTTTTCTTAAACTTTTTCTTTTTTAAAGGAATTTGTTTCGTAGACTTAAAATGAAATAGCTCTTCTAATTTTTTATTAACAATTTTTAATGAATCTCTTTGATTTTCCCATTCCAAATATCTAATTGCAGTCTTAAGATCTGCCCATTTATAATCACTATGTTCCCTTGAACTAATTTTTATCTGATTCTCTTTAACTTTTGCAGAATATAACCCATACTTACTTCCAACAAATTCAGATTTAGAATCAGTTTGTTTTTCATAAACAAATTTTCCATTTATAGAATATTTTTTTATATAATAAGGCACCTGCCCTGTTTCTTCTTTAACCTCTCTTTTAATAGATTTTATTGCTGACTCATCATTTTTAATTTCACATTTAGGAAATTCCCAACCTTTCCAACCAAGTTTACGTTTAAGTATTAAATAAAATATATTATCCTGAGTCTTTCTAAAAATTACAACAAAAACAATCTTCTTATATTTATTTTGTATTTGATTTATAGTTTCCATAAGGTTATAACACACTGATTAATTATAAGTCTTTTGTATTGTATGAAAACTCTAGAAAAGAATATCCAAAGAGTTAAAATACTCCTATTTTCAATTCTTAGATAAACAATCAACTGAGACATCTAATAACTTTTTTAACTTATTCTTTACATGTCTGGCATTAAATTGAGGATTCCATTTATCTTCACCCAAAATATCAGAAACTACAAATGCTGATGTTATTTTTACTTTTCTAACATTTGCAACAGCAAATAAAGCAGAAGCCTCCATCTCAACAGTTTTAACACCCTCTTTTTTATATTGTTTTATCTCTTTAATAGTCTCTCTATAAAATGCATCTATTGTCCAACTAGTTCCTGTTTCAAAATCTATCTTATGTTTTTTTAAATATCTTGCAAATCTATTGCTTAATCCTTTATCAGGATATGAATATTTACTGTCCTTTAAATAATGATAACTTGTTCCTTCATCACGTATAGCTTTATCACATAAAAAAATACCAAAATCATTTAATCCTCCTGCTGAACCAATATTTATAAATTCTTTACCACCTAATGCAATAATTTCTTCCATTATCATTGCAGAATTAGGAGACCCTACACCAGTAAACATAACAACTCCAATATTTTTGTATTGATATATTGTTAAAAGTCTATAAACAAAAACTCTTTTCGGTTTGTACTTTTTCTTAAAATAATTTAATAAATATGGATAATAAATAAATATGTATTTTTCTGGATTTTTTACTTTTTTACTTTTGAAATAGGTTCTCCAATTAACAAATCTTTCAGAAGTCATTAATGCTTTTTCAAGATGTTTACTTTTAAAATTAGGATATTTCATTTTTTCACCTTCTTATGAATAAAAGAAAAGAGATATTTAAATTCTACGCCCCAAATAAAGATAAACATTTAGTTAAAATACCCCTAATTTTAAATAACATTAAAATTTGTTTATAGGATTATAAAAAAGAGGTATTAAAATGAAATTCCTAAATAACTATGGATTAAAATCAAAAAATATATGGATATTTTATCTAATGACATTATTTGGGGGAATGTTATTTTTTATTCCAATATTTGCCCTATATCTTGAAAAAGACCTATTTACTTTAACAAATGTTGCACTAATTTTTTCTATTGAAGCAATTGCTATTGTTATTCTTGAATATCCCACAGGAGCTATTGCAGACTTGTTTGGAAGAAAAAAATCAATTATCTTATCAGGATTTTTCATCTTATTAGGATTAATATTTTTAGCAATTGGGGGGAGTATGTTAATGTTTATTCTTTATGCAATAATTAATTCATTTGGAAGAAGTCTTTTTAGTGGTGCTGATAGTGCTTTGATTTATGATACATTAAAACAAGAAAAAAAAGAAAAATATTTTAAAAAAATAATAGGAATAAAATATGCTCTTTGGCCTATTGGTGCTAGTATTGGTTCAATAGTTGGTGCATATCTTGCAACAATCTCCCTCTCTTTTCCAGCAATAATTACATTAATTCCTATGAGCATTTCATTAATTGCAAGTTTCTTTTTAGTTGAAGCAAAATACAAAAAAGAACCTCATAAAAATATTTTTAAACATATGTTTAAAAGTTCAAAAATAATTTTTAAAAATCATCAATTAATTATTCTACTACTAAGCGGCATTGTTCTAATCGGAGTCGGAGATGCCATACATTACCTTAAACCAATATTTTTCCAATTTCACAATATTCCAATAATCTATTTTGGTTATATTTTTGCAATTAGTTTTGCATTATCTTCTATTGGCCATTATCTATCTCATGATATTTCAGAATGGATTGGAAATAAAAAAACAATTGTTTTAGCTGCATTTTTATTACCTTTTTTTATTTTATTAGCAACTTTTGTTGGCCCTTGGATTGCAATAAGTT
>CAZJPU010000104.1:0-3992 GCA_964548105.1 Candidatus Woesearchaeota archaeon
GGAAGAAATTATGTTTTACCTGAAGATGTAAAAAAGGTTGTGTTTGATGTTATGCGTCATAGGTTAATATTATCTTATAAGGCAACTATTCAAAAGATTAGCCCAGATGCTATAATCAAAGATATTTTGAACTCTGTCAAGGTAGAATAATTAATTTTTGGTTTTAATATGGGAGAAAAATTTTTTAATACAAAAAAGAAAGTTAGTAAAACAGAATCTAAATTAAACTTAGATATTGCAGATAAGGTTTCTGAATTAGAAGCATTATTAAAAAAAGTTTTGCCAAAAAATATTTTTTGGAAAATGGTTCTTGGAAAAGGATTAGAATTTGATGGTTATAGAGATTATACTGAAAAAGATGATTCAAGTAGGATTGATTGGAAAGCTACTGTAAGATCACAAAAAACACTTGTTAAAAAATATATTGAAGAAAGAGACTTAAAATTTATGTTTTTTGTAGATGTAAGCGAGAATATGATTTTTAGTTCAACAGAAAAATTAAAGTGTGAATACTCTGCTGAGCTAGTTGCTTCGTTAGCACATCTTATATTGACTTCAGGAGATGGGATTGGTTTTGTTTTATATAATAATAAGATTATTAAAGTAAAAATGCCGGGGATGGGAAATAAACAGTTTGAAATTCTTGTTCATGAACTTTCAGACCCATTGAATTATGGAGGAATTTCAAATCTAAGTGATGTTTTAGAGGGATTGTTGAAAACAATGGATAAATCTACTTCATTAGTTTTTCTTGTATCAGACTTTGTGAGGATGGATGATAGTTATAAGAAAAATTTAGAATTATTATCTGGTTTATTTGAGGTTGTTGCTATTATTTTAAGAGATCCTTTAGATAAGACTCTTCCGAACATTAATAGGGAAGTTGTTGTTGAAAGTCCTGAGACTGGTGAGAGATTACTTGTAAATCCTCAGGTTGCTAGAAATATTTATGAAAAAAATGCCCTTGAACAGTTAATTAATGTTAAAAAAATCTTTAAAAATTTTAATATTGATTTTTTAGAAATTTCTACAGAAGATTCATTTCCTGAAAAGATTGCTGAATTTATGCAAGAAAGAATTAGAGGAGGTAGGGTTGTAAAAACAAAAAATGTACTTTAGTTTTGCTCATAAAATTTATTTAATCTTCTTATTTGCAATCCCCTTATTAATTTTTTTTCATTTTTATGGTTTAAAAAATATAGGGGGAAGATCATTAAAATTTGCAAATTTTGAAGCTATTGCAAGAGTTAAAGGAATTGACCTTTATTCTAAGAGTATTTTTGTTCTTATTTTGAATTTGATATTTCTTCTTTTGTTGGTATTAGCAATTTCAGGACTAACATTTCATGAAGAAAGAGAAGCAAGTTCTTTTTCATTTGTTATTGCTATTGATTCTTCTGAAAGTATGGAAGCTACAGATTTATATCCAAATAGGCTTGCTGCTGCAAAAGAAACTGCAATTAGTTTTATTAATACTTTACCTTATGAATCCTATACAGGAGTTATTTCTTTTTCAGGAGAAACAATTGTTGAACAAGATGTAACAAAGAATAAACAAAATTTAATTGATGCTATAACTGGTATAGAAATTAGCCCAGTAGGTGGAACAGATATTAATGAAGCAGTATGGAATTCTCTTAGGTTATTAAGGGATGAAGAGAATAAGGCGATAATCTTGTTGAGTGATGGACAAATAAATGTTGGAGAACTTGGTGAAACAGTAGAAGAAATTCTTGATGAAGAAGTTATGATTCATACTATTGGAATTGGAACTATCGAGGGAGGAGAAGCAAGATTTGGAATGTCAAAGTTGGATGAGAAAAGTTTGAAAAGTTTAGCATATTATACTGGTGGAAAATATTTTAGTGGGGATGATAAAAAAGCATTAGAAGAGTCTTTTAATGAAATAATTAATGCTACAAAAAAAGTTGGATCTAGGAATTTGAGTTCTTATTTAATAATCGCTGTAATTATTTTATTTGTGATAAAACAATTTTTAATGACTACTCGCCGAGTAATCTGGTGATTAAACAAAGAGAAATCTCCTACTTTTAAGTAAGGGGTTGGTAGGGATTTCTCTAGCATGTCAAGAACTTTTCAGTTCTTGAGCACACCCAAAAACATAAAAGTTTTTGGTGTCCCAAAACCAACACAAACCTCCACTTTTAAGTGGAGGTCGAAAACCGAAGGTTTTGTGATCTATAGAGATATTTTTTCTAAGAATTTTTTTAATAAATATAATGATTAAATATTATTTGTTTTTAGTTTCATAGTCTAGTAAAATTTTGTAAAACTTGTTAATCAGTTCTTTAATTTCTTTTTTGTTTTCTTTTTTTCCAGAATATTTTGCGTCAGACATTAGTCCACAAAAATCTGCATATTCTTTATTTCCCTTTTTCTTAAAATTATTTTGTAGTTCTAGATATGTAAGAGAAAAATTTAACTGATAATATTCTTTAAAAAAAGCTCTTATAAATTTACTAAGAATTTGAAAATCTTTTGAAGAGTTTTTAAGTCCTGAATTTTTCAAGTTTTCAATACCTTTTTTATACTGGGCAAAACGCTTTTTTTCTAAAATTAGAATTTTGTTTAATTCTTTATTTTTGTAATATAGCACCCACATAACTGTAATAAGAATGACTAATACGAGACCTAAGGGTAGGATGATTTTCAGGGGGATTAAAAGGAGGTCCATTTTTTAATTTTAAACACCTATTTCTTATTAATCTAATTTAATAATTCTTTAAAAAATTATCTATTTATGCGTGTTGTCTGGAATAGCTTGATTTGACTCTTTTGTTATTGAATTTATATTTCTTCCACCCTAATTAATGAGGCGGAAAAATCAAATTCTTAAGATGAATCAATACCTCAAAAATTTTAATTAAAACTCTGGACAAAGCCTATTTATGATTTTTTAAAAATCATCTAATTTTTTTTAATTAATAAGGGATTTATATATAGAACAAGGGTTATGGTTAAACTCTCTTTAATAGGATTATAAGTTTACAGAAATTTTTATTTGTTCTTCATTATTAATGGGGGAGAAAAAGGAAATTGTCTAAAAAATAATTAAAATCCATAATGGAATAATTGGTTTGATTATTGTTAGGGCAAGAAAATGTTTAGGAGATAGTTGGAAAGAGATTTTCTTATTACTGGGATAATTCAGGAAGGTAAAACTAACTTGAATCTCTTTTTTTTAATATCTTTTAATTATTCTTCAAGAGGTTCATCTATAGAGCAAGAAAATGTTTATGAGATAGTTGGGAGGATAGATTCTAAATTAACGTTTAATTTTTAAACTTCTAAGAACTAGTATCTTTATGGAAAAAAAAGGGCAGGCAAGTTTAATTGTAATAATTCTTATCATTCTAATTTCTTTAGTTGCAATATTTATTCTTTGGAATGTTGTTGGTTCTTTAATAAAAGAAAAAAGTGAAGATGTAGAAATAAGTTCTTTAACAGTTAACCTCGAGGTTAAGGAGGTTATTGTTTTTGTTGGAGGTGCTTCAAAAATAACTGTTAATCGAAAATCTGGATTTGGAGAAATTGATGAATTAAGATTTATTTTTTATGATGGAAGTGGATTAAATCATATTGAAATAATCAATGAAAATATTCTTAAAGAATTAGAAACTAAAACCTATTATTTTGGTCCTCCAAAAAATATTGGTAAAATAAAAAAAGTTTCTGTAGTTTCTGTTATTGGAGATAATATTGGTAGAGAATTTGAATCAGATATAAATGAAGTTTTAGAAGTTCCTAGGGGTCTTGTTAGTTGGTGGAGATTTAGTGATATTAATGATTTTGTTGGAGAAAATAATGGGAGGCTAGAAAATGTTAAAATTGAAGATGAAATCTTGGTTTTGGATGGGGCTGGTTTTTTTGATGTTGGAAACGATAGTAGTTTGAGTATGAATAAAGATGTTGCAATAAGTTTTTGGATTAAACCTGATTTAAGTAAGGGAAGTATTATTAAAAAAGGAAGT
>CAZJPU010000105.1:0-3987 GCA_964548105.1 Candidatus Woesearchaeota archaeon
CAGGAATTCCAACCCCCCACCACAAACATCCTAACCCTGCATCCCTTCTAATCCTTAACTTCCAACTTCAACTCTAATTCCATCTAACTTTTATCTTTCAATTAACAGAAAAAAGAAAATAACTAACAATAAAAAAAGATTCAATTCTCAGAAAAACCAGGAAGTCCTCTTATTGAACCATCAATTTTTTGAAAATTAGGTTGCTTTCTTCTTTGATGCTTTTTTTTATCTGGGTAATCCCCTTGATCATCTAATTGTTTTCCAGTCCATTTTACAAAAGTTAAAAAAGCCATTCTAATTGAAACTTGTTCTGCATCATCTCTCAACAATTTTATTTTTTTAGAATCTCCAAAAACCGGATAAAGCAAGTTTGTTAACCTAATAACATTATCATAATCTAAAAAATGTCCTTCTACTGCTAAATCTTCTGATTTTGTGGTTTGTTCTCTAAACAATTTTTCAATATCTTCTCTTGGTAATAATCTTTGTCCCCTATAACTTATCCTTAAATTCCAGTATTCATCTCCAAGAGGCTTTAATTTTTCAAGGATAGCAGGGTATAATGGTGCACCCATTTGGTTTATTAGCCCATTTGCATAATCTAAAATATGATTTGGAATCTTTCCTTTTAAAGCATGAATATAAGACTTTCCAGGAGTTATAATCCCTCTATCATAACAATCTTTTAATCCCTGAATTGCTTTTTCATCTCCATCTACTAGTTTTTGCAAACTTTTTGCAAACTTTTGTGGTGCTTCACCTATAGATTCTGGAGTCATTACTACTATCCCTCCCATTGTTCCTTCTCGCACACCATTAATTACTCTTTTAACAACTTCACCTTTTGTAGGGGCTCTATATCTTGTGAGATATAAAACTTCAGTTGAAGAACCATCATCTTTTCCAAATACCGTATTTTGAATAATGCTTTTATATCCTGGAACTATTATTGATGTCATTTTAAAAAAACATCAATAATCACGTTTAAAAATGTTGTTATTTTTTGATTTTAAATAACTCTAAGAACAACTACTCTCCTATTTAAATCAATTAAAAATAACTAAACCCATCTCTAAACTCATACCTGAACTAATTATCAGAAAAAGGATGAGTACCAAATATTTGAGATAAGATTATCTGATTTTTAGAATAATATTCAACATTTTTTTGTTTCTTAGCCCAACTATCTACCATTCTTATGATTCTTCCATCAAGAGCATCATTGAAAACATTTTCTAAACTACTTATTTTTTTAGGACTATCAAAAACCTGATACAATAAATCTACTAATGTTTCTATATCATTATGGTCTCCAGAATATTCTCTTAGTATTAGCTCTTTTGACCTTAAAATTCCATTGTTAAGCAATCTATCAATTTTTGTTTTTGGTAATAACCCTTGTTTTTCATAACCTATTGTTAAAGATAAGGGTTCTAGTCCAATCTGTTTTAAACCTTCCAGAAGTGATTGATATGCTGGAGCACCTGTCTTGTCTAGGATTTCTTTTTCAGATTCTAAAAATGGGTTAGGTATGGTTCCAGTTATAGCTTGGATATAAGATTTTCCAGGACTCAAAGTTCCTTGATAAAAACAATCTCCTAATAATCTAATTTGTGAAGAATCTCTCTCTGTTACTTTTCTTATTCCATCAATTACTCCTTTTTCAAGTTTTTCACTTAATCTAGGAATAGATTCTTCTCTAAAACCAGATCTAAATTTTTTAACAACTCCTTCAACAACCTCCCCCCTTGTAGGTACTCTATATCTCACTAAATGTAAAATTTCTGTTGAAGAACCATCATCTTTTCCAAATACAGTATTTGGAATAATGCTTTTATATCCTGGAACCTTTATTGAAATCATTTTAAAAAAACACAAATAATCACGTTTAAAAATGTTGTTATTTTTACACTAAAGAGTTTCATCTCCTTTATCCACACCTCTCCATCCTCTACCAAGTCTGCAGACCTCTTTATCAAATCTTTTTATTAAATCCTTTTATCAAATCTTTTTAATTTTGATTTACATATCCATATGTTCTTCTTTTTTTTCAAGAGGACATCCATCACTCATATCTCCATAATTACATTTCCCATCACTATAATATTCACATCCCTGAAGTATAGAATGAAAAAGGCGTGCACAATCTTCTCTAGAATCATTAATACTACTCTCTAATCTTCTAGTATCTTCTTGATAATCTTCTCCTTCTTCATTATCATATTCTTTTCCACTACTAGAAAAATCCATTAATCCTTTAAATGCCCCCCAAGCCCAAGGAAGATAGACAGTGGGTTCTTCCATTATTGCAGAGGCAGCACATCTTAACATCATTCCTATATGAGTATATCCCTCAGTTCCTTCATAACCTCTTAATTTTGCAATAAGGCCAACACCCAAACCCAAGACTGTTAAACCTCCCATAACTACTCCTGTGTTAACTGCAAAGATTCTAAGGGAATTATTTAATCGTTCTTCAAGCTCCATGCCAAAGAAGATATTAAATGATTTAAATATTTTTTGTTTGTCAAGCACTGTTAGGAGTTATTTAATTTGAATTAATTTTCAACTAAGCTATCCCCCTAATGTGCGACCTAGAGATATATTTCATCCCAAAAAAATAATATCTTTGCACATAAATTTGAGAAGCTTTCGCTAACTCAAAAAATATTCTTAATATTACCTTATAGGAATTTCTAGCTCCAAAGAGAAGCATCAATAATAACAATTATGAGATATCGAGGTTAAAGAGATTCAAGTTGGATTTGTCCTACTGAATTTTTAATCTTCGAACTAATCTATGGTTGCCTACGACATATGTCCGTAGGAGATACATACCCATCCCAATGATTATACTTAAAAACCTGCCTATCTTTTATATTAAATGCAAGACAAAAAAGAAAAACAAAATAAAAAACCCAACCCAAAAGCATTAGTCTTATTTTCAGGAGGATTAGATAGTAGGCTTGCTGTCAAATTACTTCAAGAACAAAAAATTAATATTGAAGCAGTTTTCTTTCAATTAATTTTTGGAGGTGGTTGTTGTAATGATTTTTCTTGTGTTTTTAATTACTCTCAAGTTCAAGGAATTAAACTTCATGTAATAGATTGCACAAAAGGAAAAATTTTCCAAGAATATTTAGATATAATAAAAAACCCAGAACACGGAACAGGAACTGCAATAAATCCTTGCAAAGATTGCAAAATATTTATGTTTAAACAAGCAAAAAAACTTGCTAAAAAAATTAATGCAGATTTTATTGTTACAGGAGAAGTTCTTGGTCAAAGACCAATGTCTCAATTAAAAAAACAACTAGAATTAACAGAAGAACAAGCAGGACTTAAAGGACAAATTTTAAGACCTTTATCTGCAAAACTTCTTTCTGAAACAAAAGCAGAAAAAAAACAATTAGTTAATAGAAATAAACTTCTTGATATTGAAGGAAGAAGTAGAAAAAGGCAAATGCAATTAGCAGAAAAGTTTAAGATTAAATATCCTTCTTCAGGCGGTGGTTGTTTATTATGTGAAAAAGATTATGCAAAAAAACTAAAAGACCTGTTCAAGCATAAAAAAAAGATTATTCCAGAAGAAGTTAAGATTTTAAACACCGGTAGACATTTTAGAAAAAATACCAAGATTATATTAGGAAAAAACCAACAAGAAAACCAAGTTATAGAAGAACTTAATAAAAAATTAAAATATCCTATTTTAATTCCAGAAACTCCAGGACCTACTGCAATTTTTGAAGATAAAAACAACAAACTATTTGTAGAAAAGTTAATCAAAGCATATTCAACAAACCCAAAACTAAGAAAAAAGTTTGAAGAATTTAAGATATAGTATTTTTGCTATCCAGAATGTTTTGATTTAACTCTTTTTTTGTTAAATTTATATTTTTTCATTCCTAATAATTAAATTATCAAAAACCCTGGATTAAAAATTGAATTAATAAGACCAAAAGGGGGTAGTACCTGCTTAAAGTTTTG
>CAZJPU010000106.1:0-3981 GCA_964548105.1 Candidatus Woesearchaeota archaeon
AAGGATAATTTTTTAAAACATAACTCTTTTAATTTAAATAAGAGAGCAAATGAAAAACAAAATAAAAAAAGTGTTGGTATATTTTCTTATTATCTTTATTACAATAGCATTAGGTTTGGCTTTTTTTGAATACCTTAATTATAGAAATGTTTCAAAAATAAATTATTCTTATGTATGGCCTCCTAATCATGAATATATATTTCATCCAAATTCAAGTATATTTAATGGAATTAGTGGAGAATCTCATTTTACAATTAATCATCTTGGATATAGAGGTAATAAGATTAAAAATCATGATGATGAGTATAGGATTTTAATAGTTGGAGGAAGCACCTCTGAATGTTTATATTTAGATGACAATGAGACTTGGCCTTATCTTTTAATGAATAAATTAGGTAAAACCGTTGATAATAAAAAAGTTGTTACAATGAACATTGGAAAAAGTGGGCATGGTCTTAGAAATAATCTCCTTGCATTGAAATATCTTCCAGATTATTATGAGCCGGATTTAATTATTATTTTAACGGGAGCTAATGATGTTTTGTTTAAATTAAGCAGGAAGGGCGCATGGCAACCATTTAATGAAAGTGAATATAATATTACAGAAAGTTATACATTTAGTGTATCTCCTGGTTACTCATGGAAATCTACTATAATTTATAAAATCTATAATACCCTCAACTTAAAATCTAAAAACATTAAACCTCAAGATGGTATTGGAAATACTCTTGTTGAAAACAGATTAAATAGACAAAATGCTGAAAACTGGATAACCGAAATTCCTGATTTAACTTTAGCACTTGAAGATTATGAAAGAACTCTGGAAAGAGTTATTGAGTTATCTAAGGAAAAAAATATTAATCTTATATTTATGACGCAACCTTATCTTTATAAAGAAAATATGATTCCAGAAGAAGATGCAAGTCTTTGGATGACTTATGATTTTGGAGATATTTATTATCCTATAGAAACGATGATATTCTCAACAGAAGAGTTTAATAAAAGACTTCTTAAGGTATGTGAAATCAATAAAGACATTTTTTGTATTGATCTTGAAAAAAAAGTTCCAAAAACATTGGATTATATCTACGATGATATGCATTTTAATGAGAATGGAGCAAGTTTTGTATCTGAAGAAATTTCATTATTTATAAAAGAAAACATGGATGAATTTGCGTAAATCATAGATTTATAATTGCCTCGTGCCTACCCTTAATCCATTCACCAGCATACTTTATTTCTCCAAGATAGGTCCTATTATTTAGTATTCCAAAAACATTATGAGGCAATGGTAGAAGAAAAATTAGATACAAGAATAAACGCCTTGGTTAATACTTTACCTACAAGACAAAAAAGAATAATTATTGGAAGATTTGGAGTTGGTGAAAAGAAAAACATTAGAAGAAATAGGTGAAAAATTAGGAATTTCAAGAGAAAGAGTAAGACAATTAGAAGAAAAAGCATTAAAAACATTAGCAAAAAATCCTGATGCAAAAGTTTTATATGATTATATAATAAATTAATTTCTATTAGTTTAGTTGCTTATATTTGATACATTCTAATCCCAGACTCTTTTTATAATTCTTGGTTGGAGCATCTTAAGTTTTCCGGTTTTATTTGGGACATAGATTTTCTAGAGTAATTTAAAAAGTGTCTTTTCTTATTAGGGATTATAAAAAGAGTGTTTTATTATGGATGTTTGTATAAAAAAGAAGTTGGAGTTTGAAGCTTTAATGTATTTTATTTTTATTTTGGTTAGTTTTATTATTCTTATATATTTTTCTTATGTTTATTGGGATGTTTTGTCTGATGCAAAGAGATTGCAAGGGATTATTGGTTCTTTTGGGTTGTTAGGTCCTTTAGTTTTAATGGCTGCTGAAGCATTTCAGGTTGTTTTTCCTTATTTGCCAGGGCAGGTTTTGTCTGTTGCTGGAGGGTATATTTATGGGCCTTGGATTGGAACAATTTTTAATTTGATAGGTGTTAGTCTTGGTTCTCTTATTGCTTTTTTTATTTCTAGAAAGTTTGGAAGGCCTTTAGTAGAAAAAATGTTTCCAAAATCTAAATTAAAAAAATTTGATGATTTTTTTCATAAGCATGGGCTTATAATTATTTTTTTAACTAGAATTCAATTTTTCTTTCCTAATGATCTTGTAAGTTATGGTAGTGGTTTAATTAAAAAGATGAGTTGGAAAAAATATCTTTTAGTGACTTTTTTAGGGTATATCCCTCATTTTTTCTTACTCGCATCTCTAGGTAGTGAATTACAAAATGGATTGTTTTCCATAAAACTATTTATTTATGCTGCGATAATTGCTTTTGTTTCTATAATTTATTTATTGAGAAAATCTTTTTATTCTACATTTTGTAAAATAGAAAAAATTTTTAAGAAAAAATTTAAAGTGTTTAAAAAATTTATTAAAAACATTGTTGGAAAATGAGTTTTAAACAAAAAAATTTTGGGAGCATAAAATTTCTTATTGATGGAAAATCTGCTTTTAATCAGATTATTAAGCGTATCAGAAAGGCAAAAAAATCTATTTTTATTAATATGTTTATTTGGAGGGATGATAAGATTGGAAATATTATTGCTAGAGAACTTTTAGACTCTGCAAATAAAGGTGTTAAGATTACTATTTCTAAGGATATGTTGGGTGTGGTTTTTGAAAGGGCTGAGGAGAAAAAACAAAGTTTTTTTCATAAGGATTTTAATTTGTTTTTTTGGTTTAAATATAAACTTATTGATTTTTTTTATTATACTCCTGGAGAATCTTCGAGTTCTAAACAAAAGTTTAATGAACTTGCACATTCTTTGTTAAATCATAAGAATATTTTTGTTGAAAAAGATTGTGTGAAGAAAGATCATTCTAAATATTATATTTTTGATGATGAAATTTTAATTTTAGGGGGTATGAATATTGAAGATAGAACTGTTTATCATGATGTTAGAGGTGTTTTATGGAATGATTATATGGTTGAGTTTAATGGTAAGAGGTTTGTTAGGGAGTTAAATCTTGGATTTAAAGGGAGGAAGTTTCGTAATGAATGCGGGGTTGATTTTGTTTTTAATACAACAAAATATATTAAAAGGTTTGAGATTAAAAATGTTATTTTAAAATTATTGTCTTCTGCAAAAAAAAATGTTGATGTTCAAATGGCTTATTTTGGTGATAAAGATATTTCTAATATGATTGTTGAGATTGCAAACAAGGGTGTTAAAGTTAGTATTATTCTTCCAAAAAAATCTAATTTGCAAAACGATCTTAATTTTAAGGTTTTAAAGGATATTTTGGCAAGGGCTGAAGGTAATGTTAAGGTTTTTTTATGTAAAAATATGATCCATTCTAAAATGGTTGTTGTTGATGATAATACTGTTTTGTTAGGTTCTGCAAATTTTAGTAAGCAGACAATGAATAAGTTGTCTGAGTTAGATGTTTTAATTCATAGAAAATCTTCTGGTTTTTTAAATGGTATTAGGAAGAGTTTAAATTTTCATAAAAAAAATAGCAAGTTAATTCATAATGTTGACCAATTAAGATTTAATAAATTTAAGGCTTTTCTGGAGGGTTTTTTTTAAGATATAGGATTCTTAAAATTATATGATATTAAAAATCATTAATGCAATAGTTATCTGCACTATATCTACCATCCCGTGTATTAACCAACAAGAAAAAAGGTCATTATATTTCTGAAAGATAAAATTCATAATTAATGAGAAACCGATTAATCCCAGAGTTACTAAACCTAAAAAAGTAGGAGAAAACCAAGTGTAATAAAACATTACATGATGAAATGAGAATGCAATTGCAGTTATTAGATATGCTAAAATCGGATTGATTAACTTACTTGTTTCTTTAAAAATAAATCCTCTCCAAAAAAATTCTTCTAAAAGTGAATTAAGAAATATAATGTAAATTCCTATAAAAATTATATTTGAAGCATTAATAGAAGCTATTTGACCTAGATTATTTCCTATAAACT
>CAZJPU010000107.1:0-3879 GCA_964548105.1 Candidatus Woesearchaeota archaeon
TTGTCTCAATTTCAGTTTTACTCAACTCTTCTACTTTTCCTTGTATTTCTCCTATTTCTAATTCATTTGATTGAACTGTTTCATTAAATTCTTGCTCATCAATATCACTCTCATTTTCTTGTTCATCAATATCACTCTCATTTAAATCAATTCCAATAACTCTTCCCATTAATCCAACAAAATTTCTTATTGTGTTTCCAGTGATTCTGGATTCTTCAGCTGATTCCTCTGCAGGTTGTTCTTCAGCTGATTCCTCAGATGGTTCTTCTTCAGGTTGTTCTTCAGATTGTTCTTCAGATGGTTCTTCAGATGGTTCTTCAGCTGATTCCTCTGCAGGTTGTTCTTCAGATTGTTCTTCTTCTGGTTGTTCTTCAGATGATTCCTCAGCTGGTTGTTCTTCAGCAAGTTCTTCAGATTCTTCTTCATCAGGTTGTTCTTCAGCAGGTTCTTCTTCAACTAGTTCTTCTTCAGAGGGTTCTTCTTCAGATTGTTCTTGTGTTTCATTACTAACAATTTCTTCAGGTTCTTCAGTAACATTACTTTCTAATTCCTCTGTTATATTGCTAATTTCCTGTGTTTCATTACTTATAATTTCTTGTTCTCCAAAAGTTTCTCCTAAAACCTCTTCAGCAATTCCTCCAACAAATTCACTATAATTTAATAAATCAAAATATAATCTTAATTTATTTCCTTGCAAATCAAAATCCATTCTTTTATTTTTATTTTCACTTATTGTTTCTTCACCAAATTCTATAGGTGCCTTAATTTCCAGATCAACATCCCTATCAAATTCTTGTTCTATAGTTTCGTTTTCATAACTACCATAAAACAAATTTTCTGAATCCAACCCTGTTAAATTCTGAGATATCACCATCCCAACAAATCCTTTGTTAATATCACTAGACTGTATAGCCATACCAACAAAAGTTACTGCAATCAAAAAAATCATAATTACTAAAAGTAGATTAACAAAAGGAGTAAACCTTTTTGATTTTCTCTCTACCTCTAATAAATTTTTTTGACTTCTTTTCACAAAACCTTTTTTAAAAATTAAAGGATTTGACTTTCCAAAATGGAAAAAACTCGTTTCTTTAATTCCTCTTTTTACTTTTCCAAAGAAATCCTTCTTGCCAGGTTTTCTTTTCTTATTCTCCTCTATAAATTCACTTTTCTTTCCAAAAAAATCTCCCTTACCTGATTTTTTTAGTTGTTCCACAAATGTTTTTGTTTGTTCAAAGAAATCCTTCTTGCCAGGTTTTCTTTTTCCTATAAAAAATTTTGACTTTAAATTTTTAAGAGAATTATTTTCTTTCTTTTTCCAAATTTGGTATTCTTTTTCTCCACCAATATAAATTTTTCTAACATGATCTCCATCCCGATAGCTTTCATAATAATAAGGACCAAAGATTTTACCTCTTTTCTTAACAAACTTTTTATAAACCATGCTTTAAAAAAATATTATTTGTGGAACAACCCTTTTTTATTAATAATTATTATGAATCTCCCTTTAAATAGGTTACCCTAATAAAAAAATTACAAAAAACTACTAAAAAATAAAAATAAAAGTTGTTCCACAGATAAATAAAAGAACACTCGAGGTTTTCTAAGGGAATATAACCCTCTACAACCAAAAATTAGTTCTAAATTAAATTTCAAAAAGAAAATCAAGCATTAAAATTTCTTTCTCAATTTCCAAGTGCAAAAGTAATGGCTCCTGCAATAACTTCAACAGCGCTTTTTCCAGTTTCAGGACATATTCCAGTAGGAACAATTGTTTTTTATGGAAATAGAAAAGATGTTGAAGCTTTTTTCCAAGCTCCAGACTGTAATATTAAAAATCAAATTCTAAAAAAACATAAAGTAAAATATGTTTATCCAAAACAACCAATTGAATGTGGTTGGAATTTAATCTATCAAGAAAATCGAAATTATATCTACGAATTTAAATAATTAGGTAATCCTCTTTTTCATACCTATTAACCTAATTAAAAATAAAATTATAATCTATCAATAAGTGCTAGTATAACACTTAATAATGTTAAAACAATTACAATCCATCCTGCAACAGCAACTATTACTCCATGAGCTAATCCTGATAACCAGGGAATACTCTGATTAAGTGCTCCGCCTTTTGTCATTCCAAAACCTACTGCCAATGAAACAAGTATACCAGTGAACCATACAGCCAAATTAAATAAACTTGAAACTGGTCTACTAACTTTACTTCCCATAGATTGTCCTTTTTTTCTTACCATTTCTGCCTCCTTTTTTCCTAGTAACTATAATAAAGTAGGATTTATAAAATTATGTGATACTTCTGCCAAAAAAAGAATTATCAAAAAGAACCATAAAAATAAACAATCCTTAATCATAAACATTTTTTCTATGGCCAAATTTTAACAAGATTAGATTATCTTCTTTAAATGCATAAATTATCCTAAATGGTCTTATGTACAATGCTCTTTCTCCCCTTCTATATCTTAGAGGCTTGCCAATTTCAGGGTTCTCTAATATTTTTCTTATTTGTTTTTCTAATCTTTCTCTATTAAAACTATCCAATCTTTTTATCTCTTTTTTAAATTGATTGCTTGAAGTTATCTTCACCATTCTTTCATTTGGTTAAAGAAATCTTCTTGACTTAAGGTAACTCCCTTTCCAGAATCTATCTCTTTCCATATTTTATCAAGTTCTTGCATTTCTTCAACTTCTTTGTCTGTTAAACCTTGGACTTCTTTTAGAACAATAAGATCACCCTTTCTAACAACAGTAAATGCAGAACCTTCTTGAAATCCACTTCTTAGAGATTCAGGAATTACTATTTGTCCTTTTGTACTTAATTTTGTTATTTCCATTTTATAGGATAGTAAGATTATCTTACTATTTAAATATTTCTAAAATTAAGTTCTGTCCGAAGTTCTAATTAAAATTTTTGAAGTATTGATTCCTCTTAAGAATTTGATTTTTCCGCCTCATTAATTAGGGTGGAAGAAATATAAATTCAATAACAAAAGAGTCAAATCAAGCTATTTCGGACAACGCCTAAAATTATAAAATTATGTAATATTCTTGCTATAGGAATTGTCTAAATATCCTTGCCAGAATTTTGGAAAATGTAAGAAGTATCTATTCTTCATCAAATAATGATATATCTTCGCATTTATTATTAACACATTTACATCCCTGAGGCATTAAATGAATACATTGACACATAAAATTTCCAAAAATATTTTTACATATTCCATTAACAGACTTTTTATTAACACATCCACTCTTATGACCACAACAATCACAACCTAAAGATTTTACAACACAATCATTATCAGTATTACAACTATAATCAATCTTTTGATTATTATAATTTGCATAGGGTCCTTCATAGATATAAAATACAATTATAAAAATGATAATCAAAACTATTACAAATCCCAAAATTATAACTCTCTTTTTCATATTAGATCAATACTTTTATTATTTAAATATATTTCTAGATAAAACTTTTCACAAAACATTAATACTCCCACCAAGATTCGTAAAAAGAGGTTGGGAATTTGAATGTGATTGTTATCTATCTTTCATAAATATTTTTTCTATGTCCTATCTTTAAAATTTTAATATTATCTTCTTCAATTTCCATTAAAACTCGATAATCTCCAACTCTTAAACTAAATTCATTTCTGTTCTTTAATCTTTTAATTTTATTAAAAGAATCTTTGTTTAAGAGTTTAATTTTTTTAACAATTCTACTCGCAATAAAATATTCTAAACTTCTTAATTCCAATAAAGCTTTTCTTTCATAACTAATTTTGTATATCATTATCTAAATTCTTTTTCAACTTCTTCAATACTAACAAAATCATTACTTTTTTTCCTTTCATCTAA
>CAZJPU010000108.1:0-3877 GCA_964548105.1 Candidatus Woesearchaeota archaeon
CCAGAATCTTCAACAACAGAATCTCCAACATCAAAATTAAATTTTTTCACTAAACAAGTATTCAAAACTATTCCTCCAGGAATTACAACATCATAAGAATCTATTAATCCTACTAAACCTATTGTAATTTTTTCTTTTTTAATACCTCCAAGTACTGCAACAGAAGATATTCCTTCTTCTCTTCCTGCTAATCCTTCAAGATTTCTCATTTCTCTCAACTGACTCTGAGTAGCATAACCTGGCAAATATTTTAAAATACCAATATTTGATGAATTAACCCTATGTGCTTTTCCAAAACCACCTATTGCAACAGATTTGCCTAGTTTTGAAAATCGTTGTGCAAGAGAATCATCTCCATTCTCTTCCCCTTCATTTTTTCTTGTATTTCCCATTATAGCAACATCTCCTGATTGTAAACCCTTAGCAAAATTTCTTGCTGCAAAAGTATCATTTTCTTTAAAATATTTTACATCAACTCCCAATTGCTCAGAAAGATAAGAAACTACAAAATCTAATTCTCCAGGACCATCATTAAACCTTCCTTCATGCGCAAGTATTACTACTCTTGCTCCCCCCTCCTGAAGTTGTTTTAGATCCTCAACCTCAACATCAATTCTTTGAGTACTTTTTAGTTTAGTTCCAGTATGTTTTATATTAAAATCTGCAACATAAACCCATCTACTTCCAGATTCTATTTCTGTTTTTTCTAATTGATTTACCAAATCAAAATCTATTTTCATTGAATCTCACAACACCTCTAATTTTTATTTGTTTCTTAATTATTACTATATTTATAAGATTTATGGTAATCGCAAAATATCCTCCATCGAAACATTTAAATATATTAGTTACGATTTGTATACAAATGGTAACTACTCAAGAAACCACTGTGAAAATGAGTAAATGGCTTGTTGATAAAATTGAAAAACATATTAATAAAAACTTAAAAAATAAGTCTGAATTTCCATCAAAAAGAAATTTTGTTGATAGGGCTGTAATGAAGCTCTTAGAAGAACAAGGAGTTAATCTAGATGAAAACTAAACTACAATCCCAATTTGAAAAAACCCCGGTTATAATTTATCAATCAACAATTGATAGAGCAAAGGAATTTTTAAAAGAATCAGAACAAACTACTGAAATAAGTTCACCTTCAAAAGCTAAAAGGGTTTTTTATATTTTAGAGGCTTTAACAAAATAAAAACAACAAGCTTAAAACCATATAATTTCTATTAATATTATGAAACAAAAACTTGAACTTTTAGCACCAGCAGGAGATTTTGAATGCCTTGTTGCAGCAATAAATGCAGGAGCAGATGCAATATATTTTGGATTACAAGAATTTAATATGCGAGCAAGAGCTAAAAATTTTAAAATAAAAGACCTTCCAAAAATACAAAAGTTATGTAATCAAAAAAATAAAGAGATTAAAAAATATCTAACATTTAACACAATAATCTATGATAATGAATTAAAAAAACTTGAAAAAATTATCAAAAAAGTAAAACCTTTTATTAATGCAATTATCTGTTCTGACATAGCAGTCATGAAATTATGTGAAAAATACAAAATCCCTTTCCATGTTTCTACACAATGCTCTATTTCAAATATAGAAACAGCTAAATTTTACAAAAAATTAGGAGCAAAAAGAATTATTCTTGCCCGTGAATTAAACTTAAAACAAATAAAAGAAATTTCAAAAATTATAGATACTGAAATTTTTATCCATGGTGCAATGTGTGTTTCAATTTCAGGCCGTTGTTTAATTTCACAATTCTTGTTTAATCAACCTGCAAATCGTGGTTCCTGTATCCAGCCATGTCGAAGATATTACCATATAAAAGATGAACAAGGTAATGAACTTAAAGTTGATAATCACCATGTTCTTTCTCCAAAAGATCTTTGTACTCTCCCATTTATAGAAAAAATAAAAAAAACAGGTGTAAAATCCTTTAAAATTGAAGGAAGAAATAAAGAACCAGAATATGTTGATACTGTTGTAAGAGTTTATAGAAAAGCCCTTGACAAAAAATTAACAAAAAATGAAATACAAGAAAGCATAGATGAATTAAAAAAAGTTTACAACAAAGGATTTTCATCAGGATTTTTTCAAAAACTTCCAACACCAGATGATTTTTCAAAAGTAGAAAATAGTTCAGCAACTCAATCAAAAAAATTCATTGGAAAAATTACACATTATTACTCTAAAGCAGGAGTCGGCCTATTAAAAATAAACGCCGGAACAATTAAGTTAGGAGATGAGATACTAATTATTGGAAAAACTACAGGAATCCTTAAGAATACAATTAAGAGTATGCAAATAAATCATAAAAGTGTAAACCAGGCCAAAAAAACCCAAAAAGTTGGTATTAAACTTCCCTTATGCAGGAAAAATGATGAAGTTTATAAGATAGTTAAGAAATAAATGAGTTTAGGCATTTTTAATACTTAATTTTTGTAAGCCAACAAACTTATCAATAAGATTAATATTATCCTTATCTTCTTCCAAACACAATTCAATCGCTTCTTTTGTTCTTTCCATTAATTCATCAATAGTTTTTGCTTGAGTATGACATCCTGGAAGCCCAACTACTTCAGAGATATAATCTCCATCTTCTCCTTTTTCAATGATTACATTAAAATCTGTCATATTATTCTTAGTTAAATCTAATATTTAAAATTAATTATAACTAATTATTAAGCATTTTATATATAGGAAAAATTAAGAAATCCAAATACCCATCACTAAAATAAGAAAAAAATTATAAAATCAAAATAATCCTTTAAACCAACCAACAATTCTTTCAATTAAACTTAAACTTCCTAATCCTCCAGTATAATCACAATCAAATGTATATATTTCATTATCAGGATCCCAACTAAATTTAACTCCACTACCTGTTGATGTAACTGTATATACCTCGCCATCAATCACAATATCCACACTTGTCCCAAGTGTTTCATTTATCTCAAGATTATCTTTTATAAGAGAATCATAGGGAGTACTAGTTAAAACATCCTCAAAATAAACATCACTTCCATATTGCCAATCTAATAAAACTCTATTCATTTTCATTATATACTCTTTATTATTATTTTGCAAGACAAAATAATCTCCCAAAACAATCTCTCTATTTTCTCTTAAGATAACATTTTCTCCAGAATTTATTAATATACTAATATTATTTTTTGTGTTATTACTTAAATCAGAACATCTATCAACTTCAACATAATAACTACAGTCAAAAGTATAAATTTCATCATCAGGCTCCCATGTAAATGCGACCTGGTTACTGCTAACTGCACTCACAACAAAACTCTCACTATTAATATTAATACTAACATTTGTTCCAATGGTCTGATTTATTTCAAGATTATCTTTTATAAGATTATCATATTGAGTGTGTGTTAAAACATCCTCAAAATAAATATCACTCCCATATTCATCTAAATAAATCTTAGTCATATTCATTAGATAATGGTCATCATTTTGACTTAAAACAAAATAATCTCCTTGAGAAAGAGGTTCTCCTTCCTGCAAAACAAGAGATGCACTATGATTTTTAAGTTCATCAATTTTTATTTTTATTTCATCAGTCAAATTAGAACATCTATCAGTTCCTTTTTCAATAATGCCGTTGCAATCTTCATCAACATCATCGCCAAAAATTTCCTCTGCTCCAGGATTTATTGCAGAATTACTATCATTACAATCAAACTCTCCACACAACCCCCCGGTTATGTTATACCCATCATTATCATTATCCTCACAAACTATGCAAGAATCATTAGAACATCCAAACTGACAATCAATACTCTCATTTTCTACTTGAAATAATTCAGAACTAGAATTATAATAACAATAATATTCCGTTAAAT
>CAZJPU010000109.1:0-3815 GCA_964548105.1 Candidatus Woesearchaeota archaeon
ATTCTAAAGAAAAAGATAGTTAGGTTTTAAAAGGGTTTTTGATACACAAAAATATGGAATTAGAGTACTTTATTGGATTTGATATTGGTTCAGAATTTGTTCATTCTGTAACTATAACTGGGGATAAAATAGTTTTTGCTCCAAAATCAAGAATGCATTTTGGAAATCCTGGAAATGCTGTTAAAGATATTTTAAAAGAAAATGTTAAAAAAGGGATAAAAACAGATAATGCTTTTTTTGTTTTTACTGGAAGTGCTGGAAAGTCTTTTGCACAAGCTACTAAAACTCCTTTTTTTTATGATACCTTAACAATTCCGTTAGGAGCAAATTTTATAGATTCTGATTCAAAATATGTTTTTCATATTGGGGCTAAAGATCCTTATTTTTTTGAAAAATCAAAAATAGGGAAATCTGGAGTTTATGTTCCAGACAATAGTACTGGAACAAAATGCGGAGGAGGTTCTGGTATTTTATTAACTAAACAATCAAGAAGATTATTTGCAGAAGAAGTTTCTAATAAACTGTCTATGCAAGAACAGTTAGAAGAAATGTATAAATTGTCTCATGAATCTGCTCTTAAATATGACAAAGAAGTTGATGTTGGGGGAAGGTGTGGGGTTGTTATACAATCAGATATGATTCATCATCAAAATTCTGGAGAAAGTGTTCCAAATATTTTAAATGGTTTATTTAAAAGAGTTGCAGAAAATTACAAAAATGATGTTGTAAGAATAAGAACATTAGATAAAAAAGCAAGTGCAATTGTTACAGGAGGAGTTGGTTTTAATGATTTAATTATTAAAAATCTAGAAAATGAAACTGGATTAAAAATAAGAAGACCAAAGCATTTTGAAAAAGTTGGGGCAATAGGTGCTGTTTTAAAGTTAAAGAACTCTAAAATTAGAAAGAGCTTAAAAATAGAAGATATAGAAAATGTGATTAAAATTGAAAAAGGAAATATTTTATATGCTCCTCCTTTATCAGATTATCTTCATCTAGTAAAAATTTATCCTGAAACAAAATCAAAAAAAATAAAAGATTTAGTAGTTTTTAATGAAATTGAAAATAAGATTTCAGTTGTTATGGGGGTGGATGGGGGATCAACAACAACCAAGGCAGTTATTTTAAAAGAAAAAACTTTTGAGCCTATAGCAGAAATTTGTATTGAAACTCATGGAAGGCCGCTTCAGGCAGCACAAAATATATTTGGTCAAATAAAAAATTATTTTCAAGAAAGACTTGATATAAAAGCAGTTGCATACACAGGCAGTTCTGGAGCTTTTTATTATAAATTATTTACTAAAGATTCTGGAGAAGAATCTTTTGATTTAGTAATAGATGAAATTACTTGTCATGCATTAGGGGTCAAACATTTTAACAATAAAGTAGATACAATCTTTGAATTAGGGGGGCAAGATGCAAAATTTACTTTATTTGGAAATAATAAAACTGTAAAAAAAGCAAAAATGAATTTAAGTTGTATGGCAGGAACAGGTCAGACAATGCAAAACCTGATTAATATGATTGGGTTAAGTTATGATGAATTTGAAGAATATGCACTTAATGCTAAAAGAACTCCTGTTGTAGATGAAACTTGTGGAGTTTTTACAGAAGATGGAATAGCAAGACTTGTTGCTTTAAGGCTTCCAAAAGAAGAAGTTGCAGCAGCAATAGCTTATGGGTTTATAGGTGGATATATAAATAAATTTGTAGGTAATGAAAAATTTGGAGAGTATATCTCAGCACAAGGTGGGCCTTTTAAAAACAATGCTGCGTTAGCTGCGTTAGCAGCCCACACTGGATTAAAAATAAATGCTTTTCCTCATAGGCAGCTATTTGGTGCATATGGGGCAGCAATTGCAGCACATAACAGATTAATAAAAAATGAATAAAAAAACAAATTTCAAAGGTCTTGAAGTCTCTGATATGAACTTTAAAAGAAGAAGAACTAAATGTAGTAAGGAAATTAAAAATAGTTGTGGAACCAGAGATTGTAGTATTGAGGTTTATAAATTAGGAGATGATACAATTTATGCTGGAGGGTTATGTCCAAAAGGAAATACAAGTTTTACTGGAAAAATAGCTCCTAATTATGTTTTAATATATCAGAATTTTTTAAACTCTCACTTAAAAAAATATTCAATAGATTTAAATGAAAAAACTGGAAATCCTAGAATCCTTATTCCTAGAAGTATGACTTTTTTAAATGAAAAAGGTGTTTTTTACACTTCATTATATCATTATTTGGGGTTTGATGTATGTGTAAGCCCAGAATCAAATGAAAAAATATCAGATTTAGGAAAATCTAATTCTCATTCAGAATTTTGTTATCCACTAATGCTTGCGCATGGTCATGTAGTTTTTCTAAAAGAAAAAATGAATCCTGAGGATAAACTTCTTTTAGTTGATGTTATAAGTACAGATAATAAGACTTACAAATTTTGTCCTTATGTTGCTGCTGCTGGAAACACGATTATGGGAAATTTAGATCTTAGAAAAGAAGAGGTTTTATTGCCAGTTATTCGTTTTGGAGATGATAATTATCCGCTTGATGATGCAATATATAAAGACTTAAAAAGAGTTTTTAGAGAAAGGTTTTCAAAAGAACAAGTAAAAGAAGCTATAGAAAAAGCATTGAAAAGTAATGAGGAATTTCTTGATGAAGTTTATGGAAAAGGAAAAGAAATCTTAGAAAGATTAAAGAAAAAAGGAGAAAAAATATTTGTTGGTATTGGAAGAGGTTATACAATTTTAGATGATAAAGCAAGTTCTAGGGTTCATGAATTATTTGCAAGTAATGGGCTTCATTTTATTCCGTCTTATTTTTTTAAGCCAGAAAATTATGATATTGATTCTGTTGTAGGGAATATGTATTGGTATCAAGGAAGAAAAATGTTAGAATCTAATCTATTTTCAATTAAAAATAATTTGTTTCCTGTAAGATTAACAAATTTTAATTGTGGACCAGATTCTATGCTTCATTATCATGAAGAAGCTCTTATGGATGAAGATGATAGGCCTTGGTTGGTTTTAGAAACAGATGGCCATAATAGCAATGCTCAGTTTGGTACAAGAATACGTGCTCATGATCGTGTTGTACAAAAATATTTGCCAAATAAAAAAATAAAGAAAGAAAAAATAAAAAGAAAAAATGATTTTGAGAATAGGGTTGTTGGGGTTGCTTATATGGGTGATAATTCTCATGTTATTAGTGCGGCACTTAGGTTTGGAGGACTAAAAGCAGAAGTTATGCCAACTGCAACTCCAAGATCAATGGCATTAGCTAAAAAAATTGTAAATACAAATACTTGTAGGCCTTTCTCATTTCAGGTAGGAGATAATCTTGCGTGGTTAGAGTCTTTAAAAAAGAGAGGCATAGATGCAAATAAAGAAGCAACAATACTTATACCTCATGCTAGAGGTCCTTGTAGATTTGGACAATATTCCATTATTTTAAGAGAGATATTTAATGAACATGGATTTGGAGGAGTTCTTATAATAAGTCCAAGTTCTGATCAAGCTTATAGGGATGTGGGCATTTCTATAAAAAAGATTAAACAAATGACACTGGCAATTTATAAAGGGGTTGTTGCAAATGATTTATTGGAAAATGCATTATTAAGATATCGACCTTATGAGTCTAATCCTGGAGATTCTTACAAAATTTATAAAGAATCCCATGAACAATTGCTAGAATTAATAGAAAAAAATGTTAGTTTAAGAGTTTTAAGAAAATTTTTAGAAAAAAAAGCAAAAGCATTTGAAAAAATTCCTAAAAAGAAGAAAAAAGAAGGCCTTTAGGTTTAATTAATGGA
>CAZJPU010000110.1:0-3776 GCA_964548105.1 Candidatus Woesearchaeota archaeon
GTATTATTATGTTCCTATTTAATAAAATCAAAAAAAAGAAAAGATAGAAAATGGAAAATAAAACAATAAAAATAAACAGTTTGAGAATAGTCTTAGTTTTAGTTTTGTTAGTTAGTATTATTAGTATATATGCTCAAGACTGGCCAGCATTTAATGTTTGTTGTGAAAAAACAAGTAAAGGTGCGTGGTGTCAAAATACTTTAGAAGAAAATTGCGATACCAATCATAGAAAAACACCTACTAGTTGTGATGCAACTAGTTTTTGTAAATTAGGATGTTGTATTGATAGTGAAGAAGGATTGTGTACGGGGAATACTCCTCAAAAAGTTTGTGAGATTTCTACTGGAACATGGGTTGATGACTCAGAATGTAATGTTCCACAATGTGATTTAGGATGTTGTGTTCTTGGAGACCAAGCAAGTTTTGTTACTTTAACAAGATGTAAAAGATTATCATCAATTTATGGACTAAATACAAATTTTAAAAGAAATATTAATGATGAAGCAAGTTGTATTCTTGTTGCTCATTTTCAAGATAAAGGAGCTTGTGTATATGAATTTGAAGATAGAAGAACATGTAGATTTACAACAAGAGAAGAGTGTTTAAATTCTGAAGAGACAGGAAATATAACTGGAGAAACAGAATTTTTTAAAGATTATCTATGTTCTGCTGATGAATTAGGTACTGATTGTGGTCCAACAACAGATACTACTTGTGTTAGTGGTAAAGATGAAGTTTATTTTATAGATAGTTGTGGGAATCCTACCAATATTTATGATGCAAGTAAAACCTATGATAAAAATCCTACTTATTGGCAAGAAATAGTTTCAAAATCAGAAGCATGTGGTTATAATTCTGATAAAGGAAATGCAGGTTCTAAAAATTGTGGTAATTGTGAGTATTTTGAAGGAAGTATTTGTAGTGAAGGAGATGCAATACATGGAGATTATATTTGTAAAGATATAAATTGTTATAATACAGAAAATGGTAAAGATTATAAAAATGGGGAAAGTTGGTGTATGTATCAAGGAAATGTTGGTTATGGAAGTGATAGTGTTGGTAGCAGACATTTTAGACATATATGTATTAATGGAGAAGAATTAATAGAACCGTGTGCAGATTTTAGAAATGAAATTTGTATTCAAAATACCCTAGAAACTCCTAGTGGAAATTTTATAGAAGCTGGATGCGTAGTTAATAGATGGTTAGATTGTGTTGACCAAGAGGAAGAAGAAGATTGTTTAAACACTGATAAAAGAGATTGTTATTGGACAGAAGAATTAGGACTTCATTTTACAAGAGGAGAACAAGCTGAATCAAGCAGTAGTTCTAATGTTCCTTTTGGTGGAAGTGCTTCAGGGGTGGTTCATTCTGTAACAGGAGTAGAATTAGGCGGAGAAGTATGTCTTCCAACAGTTCCTCCTGGTTTTAGTTTTTGGCAAGGAGAGGAATCCTCAGGTGTATGTAGTTTGGGAAATAGTGTTTGTATTGTTGAATTTGAGGAAACACTTATTGGTGGAAGAAAATGTGTAGAAAATTGTGAGTGTTTAGAAGAAAGCTGGGTTGTAAAAACTAATGAATTATGTACTAGTTTAGGTGATTGTGGTGCTTATTTTAATGTGGTTGGAAAATATACTGATAAAGGTGCTGAATGGAAGCATGAAGGAGAGAAAAAAGTGTTAACAGGAGTATTAGGACAAATTAAGAAAGGCGCTGTTTAAAAAAGATGAAAGATGATAAAAAACATTACAAAATTTAAAGCTTATTTTTTAATACTAAATGTACTTTTTGCAATTATTTCTTTTAGTTATGTTGTTGATGCAGAAGATAGTATACTTGACAAATTTACAAGCCTGACAATGCCTACCCTTAATGTTCTTGATCAAGTACAAAAAAGTACAGAACAGTCCACTAGTACGCCTACACCAACGGGAGGTGCTCAAGTGCCAACAAATTCTAAAGGATATAATTATAATGGTTGGCCTCCAAAACAAATAAAACTTAAAGATGGAACTTTTATTAACCCTCTTGGTCAATCTACTGCTCCAACTAAACCTACTGCTCCTGATCAACAAACTGCCCCCCAAGGAGAAACTAGAATAGCACCACAAAGTGAAGGGGGAAAGGTAAATGCATGGGAATATTTTGAAATAAAACATAGAGATTGGCTCTCTAAATTAACTCCAGAAGAATCTCTTTCTATAAAAAAGAAACTTGAAGGACATCATGTTCGCCCAAGCGATGTAGATGCTTGGGTAAAATCTTTAAATGAAAAACAATCAAATGCTCAACAAGGAATTCAAGGATATTTTAAAAAGGATCTTGTAAAAAATTTACTAGCAGCAGGAGCAGTTGGAGGTGTATTAGGAATTCCTATAGGAATGATGGCAGGAGGAAAAGATGGAAAAACATGGGGTTTTGTTTCTGGTTTTGTAGGTACAACAGTATATCAAATTGCAAAAAGTACTCCAGGAATAACTGGTGCACAAGCTGCATTAATGGGGGTCGGAAGTGGATTATTAATTTTTCTTTTAACATATAAAAAAGCTGTTGAAGATAGGGTAGAATTTAATTGTTTAACATGGCAAGCACCATTAGGAGGAAAAGATTGTGAATTATGTAATGATCTTGATGAATGTAGTGAATATGTTTGTAAAAGTCTTGGGCAAGCATGTGATCTTGTTAATGCTGAAACTGAAGAAGAAGCTATGTGTGTTTGGAAAAACCCTCATGATACTAATTCACCAATTATTAAAATGTTAGAAGTTAATAAAGAACATAAGTTTGTTCCTGATGCTATGAGGCCTACAGGAACAGGTGCGGTTATAAGTTTGGAAAATGGAGATTGTATAAAAGCATTTACACCTCTAGAATTTACTTTTACTACAAAAGATTCAGAAACAGGACTTGGAGAGCCTTCTCAATGTAAGGTAGACTATAATTTAACAACAAGTACAAAAGAAGATTTAAGAGCAGGATTTGAACAATTAGGTTATTATGTTGGAGGCGATACTTTGTTTAAATATAATCATACAGAAAAATTATCATTACCAGGACCAGATTCTGTTAATGCAGTTGCTCCAGACTTGCATAATGATGGTACTTATACTCTTTATATTCGATGTCAGGATGCAAATGGGAATTTTAACCAAGATGCATATTCAGTTAAATTCTGTGTGCAACCAGGGCCTGATACTACTGCTCCACTAATAATTGATTCTAATGTTCCAAGTGGAAATCCAATACAATTTAATCAGACGAATCTTGATCTCGAAGTTTATGTTAATGAACCTTCTGAATGTAGATGGAGTAGAGAAGAGAGTACTTATGAAAACATGGAAAATGAAATGGATTGTGCTACTGAACTTTGGGAAATGAATAATGAAAATGTTTATACTTGTAAAACTACTTTAACTGGAATTGAAGATAGAAAAGAAAATAAATATTATTTTAGATGTAAAGACCAGCCATGGGCAGATGAGGGAAGAATTGTAAATACTCAAAGCTATCTTTATGTGATAGTTGGAACTCAACCATTAAATATTTTAGAAGTACTTCCTAATGAAACTATTTTTGGTTCAACAGATTCTATACCTGTATTTTTAACAATAAAAACTGATAATGGGCATAATAATGGAGAAGCAATATGTTATTACTCAATAACTGAGGAAGAGGAAGATTATATACAATTTTTAGATTCTAATGAAACAAATATTCATGAACAAAGGCAGGATTTATTCACAGGAGATTATACTTATTATGTCAAATGTGTAGAT
>CAZJPU010000111.1:0-3753 GCA_964548105.1 Candidatus Woesearchaeota archaeon
CTGCTGATCTTCTTTTTGAACTTCCAAATAATCTCATTGTAAAATTCAAAAATTCTCAAGCTTTTTAAACCTTTGTATTGTTACCACTTAAAAGAAACAACCAAACCAAAGAAACCAGGATTATACTTTTTAAACAATTATTTAATAATTTTGAGCAACTCCAAAACCAAGATTTGTCTTATTTTTCTTTCGTGATACTTCAATTATAAATAACCAAACAACTAATAAAATAACTATAATAATAACAACCAAAATTGTCCAGAAAAGAACAACCCCTACTTCGAATGCAGGTTCACTTCCTACACTTCCTTCAACAATCAAATTCCAGATTTTACTTACAGTTTCATTTCCTTTTTTTATTTCTACTTTTATAGTATAATTTCCTTCCCCAAAACCATTTGCATCATAAGAATTTGAACTGCTAGAGGACAATACACTATTCAAATACCACTGAATTGTATCATAATCAGTATTTCCAATAGAAAATGACTTGTTAGTTTCAGAAAAAATAACAATTGTTGATCCACTAGGATGTGCACTCTTAATTTCAAATAAATCATCTCCTGAATCATCCTCATCATCATCACTTGCATCATCATCATCCCCGGAATCATCATCATCATCATCACTCTCAATCTGAACTCCAACACTAAAATCAACCTTCCCCCTAGTTTCTTCATAAGAATCATTTGCATAAATATAAAAATAATTACTTCCAATCCAACCATCACTAGGAGTTAAAGTTAAATTATTTCCATGCCTAGCAACACTTAGATTAGTATTATTTCTTCCATAATATCTAAAAACCAAATCATCATCATCATCATCTTCAAAACAATCATCTAAATCTATCTCATAATCATCATCCTTTTCCCAAAAAAGATCATCACACTCGCTTCTCAGGAAATCAGGAGCATGATTTAATTCAATATCTGAAGCACAGCGCCCATTACTACACGAGTAATTCTCAGAACAGTTTATTTGAACACTCCTTACAAATTGATTTTCACAATAAAATTCTTCTAAAGTTTCCTCACTTAAACACCCATCTATTTCAGTTTTTGTTAAATTTTGAGTAGTTCCTTTAATACTAGAAACAGAACCTCCATCAGAATCCAAACAACCATTAATTGTAATATTAAAATTATTACTAGTTACATTTTCTAATTCCAAATATTTTAAAGTAATATTCATAGAAAATAATCCTCCAATAGTATTACTAGTATTAAAATTAAGAGTATTATTGTTTATATTTCTAGAAACAATAAATGTGCCTGGCACAGATATATCATAACTAAAATTAATATTTTCCGGATAATTCTCTAAATTAATAAAATAATCATCTAAATCTAACAACTCAGAATGCATTTTACTTTCATTGATAATCAAATTTGGAATATCTCTAATTTGTAACATTCCAATAGGCCTATTAATAACTTCAACACAAGTTAATATATCCAAAGGTGTATCTATATAAATTGATGAAATATTGCCCCCATTAGATAAAGAACCTAATAAAAAGGCATAAGTATCGTATAAACCATCATGCCTCCAAGTCCCATTATTTATTTTAAAATGAGCCTGATATTCATTATTCGCTTCTGTAGAATTAGCTATATTTCTAACTCCTTGAATGTAATCTTTCCTCATTATTTTTAAAAGAAAATCTGAAAGAAAATCAGGAACATTTTCAGAAGTTCTATTTTGCAAATTTTCTATAAATTCTTCTGTAAAATTTCCATAAAAATTATAATTAATTCCATCTAATCTATACTCTTCATTTTGATAGGAAATATAACTAAAATAAGTCATATTATTACTAAGTATTTTATACATAAGAGTTGCATTACAATTTTCACTAGCATTTTTATTTGAAACAATAACAACATCATCTGAACTCTCATAAAAAAGAGAACTCCAAATTTCTTTCAGATTTTCATCACTGCAGTTTTCCTTAATTATATTAGAAGATTCCATAACTAAACCCTCTTCAAAAATACCAAAACTCCCTAACCCCTCTTCTTCTCCAAAATCTTCCTCAAGATCTTTTTCATTTAAAGCATTTACAATAATATAAACAACTAAAAGAATTAAGAGGATGATTAAAAATATTTTTAATAATTTATAAGCAAGGGTTTTTTTTAGATCAATATCTTTCCTTGATTTTTTAATCTTCTTTACACCTTTTCTACTAACACCCTTTTTCATAGAATTAATAATATCAACAACTTTAAAAACTTATTTAGATATCCCTTATAAAGGACCCCCTTAATTTTCTATTTTTAAAAATTCTTTATAGAAAATTAAAATTATAAAATGAGGATAAGCCAAACTAAAAAAGATAAGATTTCAGAACAAATCCTTTCGTTTCTATACTTCAGTTTCCCTGATCAACCATTTACAGCAAAAATCTCTCAAGAAATAGCACGAGATGAAGAGTTTATCAAAAGACTTCTTTTTGAATTAAAAGAAAAAAACCTAGTAATACCAATACAAAAGAACAAAAACGGAGAGCCTTTTTCAAGAAGGATTAAATGGAAACTCTCAAAAAAAGTATATGATATCTACCATCTTAAACAACACCAATAGAATTCTATTTCTAATATGCATAAATCTTTAAATAAAATTTTTGTTTATTTTTAGCTATGGAAAAAGACCAAATCAAACTAGCTTTTTCAAGAGTTAAAAAAGATGTACAAGATTTACAAAACGAGTTCTTGGGTTTAAGAGATGACCTATCTGAAATAAGGAGTATTTTAAGAATCATAAGTGATGATATAAATACCTTAAAATTACATAAAATAGATGAAAATAACAGCCTTAAAACTTCTCAAAACACTCAGACAGATAGACAAATGACTTCGACATATCCTGTGACTTCGACACATACTTCGACAGTTCCACAGGAAATAGAGGGGTTAAAAAGCCCAAATTTAGGTATTTCCACAGGAAACGAAGGGGCTTCGACAGACAGACAGACAGACAATTCGACAGACAAATACACCCAAATTCCTTCAAAAAACAACATAGAACATAATATTCAAGAAGCTTCTGAAATATTAGATTCCTTAGATCGCCTAAAAAAAGAAATAAGGCTAAAATTTAAGTTTATAACTAATCAAGAAATGGCTGTTTTTTCAACTATTTATCAATTAGAAGAACAAAACCCCGAAGACGCCACATATAGTAATGTAGCAAATACCCTTAAATTAAGCGAAAGTTCTATAAGAGATTATGTACAAAGAATGATAAACAAAGGAATTCCTATCAAAAAACAAAAATCCAACAATAAGAAAATAATCCTTTCTATTTCTCAAGATCTTAAGAAAATAGCAACCCTTTCTACGATTATTCAGCTTAGAGACCTCTAAAAACCAGAATTTAGGAATTTTAGGCCCTAAAAACCCATTTTGATTATTATCTGCACCTCAGAATTTTTAATAATAAAAATTCCTCATTATGTTATCACCTTAAGATACATTCGGTGTAACGAATTTAGATAAGGTTTCAGCTAAAGCTAATCAAACTTATTTTAATTTTCTATCCCTTAAGCTCTAAAATGCCCAAATTTAAGCATTTAAGGGCTTAATACCTAATTCTCCCTTATTACTTTTAATCTTTATTTTTCCTCACTTTTAAACAGTTTTTATTAATTAAAACCCTTATTTAACCCTCTTTTTTGGATTTTCTCTCTTATTTTGTCTAAAACCTTAGGATTTCCTCATACTTTAACCCTCTTTTTTGGATTTTCTC
>CAZJPU010000112.1:0-3706 GCA_964548105.1 Candidatus Woesearchaeota archaeon
AAAAATATTTTGCAATCAGTGTGCTAAGGAGATAAGAAAAATATTTTTTTGTTCAGAAGGGCATGTGGTCTGTAATAGCTGTTTAAAAGTATGCAAGGGATGTGGAAACCATTTTTGTAATAATTGTTTAAAGCATTCCTGTAGCTACTGCAAAGAAAAATTATGTAATAATTGCATAATTACCTGTCCAAGATGTGGAAAATCTTTTTGCAGGTTTCATATGAAAACAGAAAATATAACTAAAGAGCCTGGTTGTGTAAACTGTCTCCAATCCTGTCCACAGTGCAAGACATATTCAGAAAAGAAATATTTTAAAAAAAACTCTAAGGGCATAAACATCTGTCAAAAATGTTCTTCTAAGGAAATAGGCAAACAAATCTCAAAACATATCGCAGAAGATATTTTTAGGTGATTATTTTGAATTAAACAAATCATTCTTCAAATAACCATTTCCAAACAGGTTTAAGAACTATTTTCCTTCCGTCAACATCAAGTTCGTCTTCTTGATTGTATGTTAAAATCAAGCCTTCCTTGAGTTTTAACTCATCCATAGCCCCAACTAAGCCATTTATCTCTCTCTCTTGATTCTCATCGTTAAATTCATAACATACTTGAATAGCCAGAATCACTTTTTCTCTATCCTTTACAACAAAGTCGCACTCTCCTTTATTTTGATAATAAAATATCTCCTTGTATTTTCTTCTAAGATTCAGAAATACATTATTTTCAAGCATCTTTCCTTTATCTCTTGAGAAAGATGCAGAATTAGCATAAGATAATCCATTGTCTATTGAATACACTTTCTTTGGATTGGCTTGCTGTTTTTTATAAGAATAACTAAACATTGGGACTGTAAAAATTAAATAGGAATCTTCCATATAGGCGATATAGTCTATGACTGTTTGAAGAGCCTTAATGTCCAACATTTTTTTTATGGAACTATATGAAAACTCTTTTCCAACATTACTCAGTAGATAAATAGCTAACTTCTTTAAGATTGTTGTGTTTTTAATTCCAAATCTATTAACAATATCCCTCATAAGAACATCCCTTAGGAGCTCATGTAAAATCGTTATATCGTCTTCTCTTAAATATTCTGGAAAGCCCCCTTTGTAAAGATAATCAGCATAGGTCTTTTCGCTAGGTCTTTGTTTTAGAAACTCTAAATACTCTAAGTATGAAAAAGGAAACAACTCAGAATTAATATGTCTTCCAGTAAGCCTTGTTCCAAGTTCTCTGCTTAAGAGTGAGGCGTTAGAACCAGTTATCATTATCTTATTTTTTTGATCTACCAAGAATCTAATATGCTTCTCCCATTTTTCAATGTTTTGAATTTCATCAAAGAAATATGTCCCTCCAGTTCCATATAGTTCTTGAAAAATTTCGTCGGCCTTATTGAAGTCTTTAAGTCCAAAGCCCTCAAGTCTGGGATCTTCCAAGTTTAAGTAATAAAACTTCTTCTGGTCTTTTAGAACCTGATTTAGCAACGTGCTTTTTCCACATCTTCTAATTCCAGAGATTACTCGAGCAAAGGAATCTTTTAATTTTAGATCTTTAAGTTCTTTTCTCGCTATTCCTTCGTTAGCTTTGCTAATCCAATCTCTTTGGGATTCTATTACTTTCCTTAGATTTTCTCTTGTTATCATGTTGTATTGTAGCACACCATACCTTATAAAAGCTTCTATTCAGGATAGAAGGTATCTTCTATTGACAATAGACGACCCTTAACAAAAAACATAGAGTCTAGCGCACCAAAAAATATTGCAAAACTCCAGAACACCCCACCTTTTTGGACAAAAAGTCCTACGCCCCAACCGAGCTTCTTACTCTCTTGTATTTTTTTTTGTTCTGATTTATACTACCATCATTTAACAAAATGTTTTATGGCCCCAGGTGCTTATAACAATTTGTTAAGTTGCAGTAATGTTATATCTTTATAATTATCAAATTTAAAATATCTTTAGAAAAATAAAAGCGCCTACGCCGAGCAAAAAACCTTTAGGACATAATCAAGGGCTATTTAATTGATTATTAGTTTACTGAATCGTTTGAGGTTTTAATAATTTTCTAATTATAACGCAAGTTCATGCCCATTTTTTTTAAGCCAATTCATTTTTTCCTTATATCTACTATCTATTGACCTCACAATATTCCAAAATCTGCTTGAATGATTTGGTTCAATTAAATGAGCAATTTCATGAACTATGACGTATTCCAATATTGGAAGGGGCGCTAACAATAATCTTGTAGATAGTTCAATTTCCCGTAGGTTAGATTTACATATACCCCATCGGGATTTAGTGTACGCATAGGAGATTTTATTGATTTTCTGATTAAAGTGTTTCTCATTCAATCTATTTACGTGAGCTTTCAATTCTGATAAATGTGCCTTCGCGAGCAATTTACGAGTTTTTTTCGAGATGTATTCTTGAATTGAAGCGTTGTTGTGTTTATTAGAGATCATAAATTTCAAATAATTTCCATGAATTTTAGAGAAATTTTTTATAGAATCTCTCATTTTAATGTCTATCTGGTAAACTTTGGAGTGTGTACGTAGAAAACCTGCATGCTCATATGTCCTTTCTTTCTCTTTTCTAATGGGTCTTTCCCTCAGTTTTTTTACAGCCCAATCAATTAGTCTAGAGATCTCAAGTTCTCGTCTAGCTCTGCTTAAGTATCTAGGGAGCCTAATGTTTATCCCTCTTTGTGTTATTGATACTCTTGCAGAATTCCTTCTTTCAAGATGAATAAAAACATTGTATTCAATACCTAAAACATAAATTTTCCTCTTCTCAAGCATGAATATTTAAAAACATTCTCTCCCTTTAAAATATTAGCTATTCTCTATGTCTATGTGTATGCTCTTAAATTTGGAAAGAAAAGGCAACACCCTAACAGTTCATTTTTTATTGTCACAATTAAAACAAAAGAATTAATGGAAAGATTACCTGAAATACTATGTCTGTTGAAAAGTGAGCAATCATGGCGGATTCTAAACCTTTCTTCCAGTAAAGCCAACCAAAAACTATGCCTCCAATTCCGTTTAATAAAAGAGCACGGAATATAACTAATGGTGTAAGGCTAATCAGTCCAGCTGTAGCAGGCAAATGTCCAACGCCAAATAAAAGTGCAGCAATAATAATTGAAATCCACATAATGTTATTATTTTTTATTGGAGCTTTAGATTTTGTAAACTTACTAATAATCCACACAATTAAAGTCATTAAAAATAATCTGAGCAGTATTTCCTCACCAATTCCTCCATAGAAAGAAGCTATGAATCCTTGCCATATTGGAATAGAAATATTTTGACTTAAATTAATTCCTAATTTAATAAATAATAAATCTAGAAGAATTATGACAACCCCTGCTAAAAATCCAAATATTACAGATATTTTAATAATTGATTTAATGTTACCAGCGGTTTTCTTTTTGAAAATATAACTTTCAAGAATGGGGAGGCCCAGCCCAACTTTTTTGGATAGTTTTAGTCCTATAAAGATTAGTATAGCAAAGATAATTGAACTTTGGAGTAGCGAGAGCAATAATACTACTGGTAAAGGCAATGGGATCTCTTTCAATACTTCACCTTGGAGTGAGAGAACATATGGGAAAACTGTAATAACAGAAAGTATACTTGGCATTAATAATATAAAATACAATTTCCAATTTACTCCTTTTTTAACCTCCATAATTTTACTAAGAA
>CAZJPU010000113.1:0-3685 GCA_964548105.1 Candidatus Woesearchaeota archaeon
GGAGGTCGCTACGCTCCACTCTCAAAAATCCAACTTCTCTTAATCGCGATGTTATGTCTAATTAAAATCACTTTTCTTTCCCACCCAATAGGAGAAGTTATTGCTCTGTGCTTCGCACAATTTGCCGAAACTTCGTTTCAGAATTATTATTTGGACACCCTCTATTCTCTATTAAAGATTCTATTAACATCCCTTATACATCTTTCCCTCATACTCTTTCCGTCCAAACATGTCCAATCATCTCCTAAATCAAAAAATAATGCACATATAGATTTAGAAGGCCATCTTTCATCAGTTATCTGATTACATATTTCTTTATTTTTAGCTTTAGTTGCAACATTTGTTATGCAAAATGGAATCTCATTTTCAGAACTATTTTCCATTAAATAACAAATGTTTACATCTTTTTTTGCTACAGCAACATCTCTAAAACAGTATGAAGAATATGCCTTAGCTTTTCCTTCTTCAGGAATCATTTTACATATCTTAATTGAAGCAAGAGATTTACCTACATTATGAAGACAAGCCCATTTACTATTAAAATTATTTTGAACTATCTCATTACATAGATCAGAGTTTTTTAGTCTCTTACCTACATATTCAAAGCAACTATCTGATCCATTGACATCAACTATATGATAACAAATTTGAGAATCATAATGTTCATCATACATCAATCCAATTAAACACGAATCTACATCTTCGTCAGGATTTTCTAAAGGAAGTTCTTTTATTTCTAGGCAAATATTGTAATCTTCTGTTTCTTCTGCAACTGTCCAAATACAGCTTAATTGTTGATTTACATCTTCTATAGATAAACAATATTGAGAATCTTTTGTTTCTTTAGCAATGCCTTGTATACAACGCCATTTTTGATAAAGGTTTTCTGGTTCATTTCCAGAGTATTTATTTTTACAGAAATCCGTGTCTTTACTCACCCTGCCTTCACATTCAAGTGTATTACTTGTTTGTTCGCAGACATCTATATCCTTTTTTTCAATAGCCAAATTCATTAAACACTCTTCCATATATTCTCTATGAGAACTAGAAGTAATGGTATCTGTGTTATAATCTTGGTCTATTGCTTTCACATCAGCCTCCTTTTTACATTGTCTATATTCTTTTGTATCACCAAAAATAAAAGATGAGGAGATTATAATTATGGTCGTTATAATTAGAACTATTAAAACTAAAAAAATCCATTTCTTATAACTTTTTCTTTTGGGTTCTAAGAGACCATTATTCACCTCTTCCATAATTTAAGTAGAGAAATGTGATTTATATAATTAACGAAATTGCCCGACTTCTTTTTTAGAAAAAAAGAAGCAAAAAATATTGCAACAACTTCTCTTATATAATGCCCGCCCTGAAAAGTGATTTTAACTCTGCGAAATTCTTTGAGAATTTCTTGTCACGCCTTGCAGGCTCTCGCATCTTTGATGCTCGGAAGACATAACAGGGCTTAAACAGAAAATCCTTGCAGGATTTTCCCAAATTTTTTCTTTCAGAAAAAACTCTCGAGGTCACTTCGTTCCACTCGAGCCCTTCGGATTGTTTAAGCCCGAAGTTAAGTGAAATTGCTTTAGAGAAATTATTTATTAACTTTTTTAAATCTTCGTTTTGCCTTAAGCGATAGTTCTGAAAATTTAGTATATTTTTCTAGAACTTTCAAAAATTTGTTCATGAAATCCAAACTTCCTTTTACCTTTAACTTAATAAAATCTCTTTTCGCAACAAGCGTAAAATTAAAGTCCTCGCTTTTTCTATCCAATTCCCAAAAATTGTCAAGAATTTTATTTCCATATTTTTTCTTATAACTTGACAATTTAAAATCAGACTTTAATTCTTGAAATGCTTTTTCAATATTTTTTATAATTTGATTATCCATTTCAAAAACAATACCCATTTGTTGCTCTTTTCTGCTCAAAGATTTTATCTTGGATTTCATAAATTTATCAATTCGCCTAAGTATTTATGTATTTCTCTTCAGCAACTCTACATTTTTATACTCGCTTACACAAAATCCAATTCATTGCCCAAGCCCAGGCCTGCCCCTCTTGAATTTTACTTGCTTATTAAAAACTTGCATTTCAAGTCACCTAACAGCGGTTTAATCATTCAGGCTTGCAGCCTTCATCCTAATTCTTTGAACTAAATTAAACCGCGAACGTTAAACTCAATTGTAAGTCAGCACTAAACTTATTTTTTTTGGCGCACACAAACAAAGCTTTAATAATTCAAATATATGTTATAAATAATATGAAGCTTTATCAAGAAATTTTAGACAAATCAAAATCAGTTGATGTAGAGTTTGAAGATATTTCATATTCTGATTTGAATAATGTAAAAATAGTTTTTCCGGTTCCTAAATTTCATCCTCGTTCAAAAGAAATTTCTACTTATACATACGCTTCAATTTCTTTAGATGAATTACCTAAAACTGAAGTTTATAATTTAACGAAAAATCATGTCTTCATTATTGACAATTCTGTAAGCAAACAGGAGTTTGTAAGAAAATTCACTGAAAAAAACAAGATAAAACCGATTATTTTGAAATCAATTGAACACGAGGTAAAGACGAAATCCTTTGTAGATAATTTAATTCAGCAACATTCCTTGAATAAAATAAATGATGTAACTCTTGTTGTTATAGGTGGAGGCTTGCTTTTGAATGTTGCAGCATATATTGCTGAAAGGATTTCTGCTAATTTTGTTCAATTGCCAAGCACGGTTTTATCTATGGCAGATAGTGCTGGTGGGAAAGTTAGAGTGAATTTTCTTACTGAGAGTAGAGCTTACAAACATTTTTACAAATCTTTCTATGAGCCTAATGCGATGTTTTTTGAAAATCGTTTTCTTGATTCCCTTCCAGAAAAGCAGATTAAAATTGGTTTAGTGGAAATTATCAAACATGGACTTTTTCAAAGTCCTAAACTCTATAATTTCTTACTAGATTCAGGAAGAGAATTATTTGAAAATAAAAAGAAATTGAAGAAAGCGATTCTTTGGGCTGTAAATTTGAAGAAAGTTTGTTTAGATTTTGATGTTGAAGAAAACGAAAATGGCTCAAGAAAGATTTTAAGGGGAGGACATGATTTTTCTGATAGGATTGAAGAGGATGAAAGATTAAGTATTCCTCATGGAATAGCTGTTGCCATCGGAATAATTAAACAATTAGAAATGGAACAGGAAAAACAACTTCTTGATAAAGCCAAAAAATTATTTGATTTATTAGATATTCCTTATTCTATTGAAAGTTTTAATAATTGGAATTAGTGTGTCTCCCTGATTCATTTATTCTAACTACGTGTTGACTTACAACTTCTCCGTTCCTTCCAGTCACTACGACCACGCTGCGCTCTCATTTCATTCGGGGCGTCTAACCGCGGTTTAACAGTTCAAAATCCTGCAGCTTTTTCACCCAAATCTGCTCTCTTCCAATTTTCCTGCTTTCAGCAGTCATTTAATTGTAGACTTTGCTAAACCGCAAACGTTATGTGAAATAAATTTTAGCTCGCTTAAATGATAAGTTTAATAAACTTTAGAACTTTTTTAAGTTTATCATGGATACTAATCTTAAAAAACTGGTGCTTCAAGAATTTTCCGGAAGAAACGCTCAACTTCAATATGTAAAAAAAGCAGAAGAAGGGCTGTGGATCTCAGAAAAACACTTCATCAAAAAATA
>CAZJPU010000114.1:0-3666 GCA_964548105.1 Candidatus Woesearchaeota archaeon
AGATGAAAAAGAAATTTTAAAAAGAAAAAATAATTCAATATGGTTAATAAATGAAAAAACCTCAAAATTTCTAGTTGATAAAAAAGCAGAAGATTTTAGAAAAAATTCAATAATTTTTCAAAAAGAAAAAATAAGTAATATGCTTTCTGGAAGTGTTGCATTTCCAGGAAATGTTAAGGGTTTAGTAAAAATAATTTCTAGTAGCAATGAAATAAATAAAGTTAAAGAGGGAGATATAATTGTAGCTCTTCAAACAACTCCAGAGCTCTTGCCTGCAATGAAAAAAGCAGCAGCAATTGTAACAGATATTGGAGGTCTAACCTGCCATGCAGCAATAGTAAGTCGCGAATTAAAAAAACCCTGTATTATTGGAACAAAACATGCAACAAAAGTCCTTAAAGATGGAGATTTAGTTGAAGTAGACGCAAACAAAGGCATAATTAAAATATTAAAGAGAAAATAAGATGTTAAAAAAACAAGAATATCTAAAAACCGTAAAAAGACCTTATCCTCTAATTTTTTCTAGCTTAGTTTGTTGGAAATATTCTAATAAGGATTTATATGAAGGACTATTAAATGAATCTTTTGCAATTTTAGACATGGCCCATGTAGATAGTGTCTGGTACTATGGAAAAAAGGATATGGAACAGGGTGGAAAATTAGCATTTAAAGCTTGGAAAGATCTAAAGAAATTTGATTATGTAAAAAAAGAATTTAAAAAACGAGAAGAAAATTTAATTAATTCATCAAAAAAAGATTTAAAGGCATTTTCAAAAGCTTATGGAGAATACATGCCAGCATTAGCACTAGTATTTGCATTAGAAAAACCCTTAACAATTGAACTTCAAAATATATTATCAAAAAAATTATCTTTACAGGAGTACGATGAACTAATAAGTAAGTTAAATGTTCCTTTACAAGATAATTTTCATAAAAAAGAAGAATATGACCTTGTTAATTCTACTAATCTTTCTGAACATGTCAAAAATTATAGATGGTTATATGCAAGATATGGTGATGAAAGAACTTATACTATTGAAGAAGCTAAAGAAAAATTAAAAAGCATTAATAAAAAGGAATTCTTAGAAAGCTACAAAAAAGAAAAAGAACTACTAAATAAAACAATTAAAAAAGCAAAAGAAATATTAGAGAATAAATCATATCTTATTGATATTTTTCAATATTTGATTTATTATAGAACTCAAAGAACAGATATTATGAATAAAGCTGCATACTTAGCAATTCCAATGTTTAAAAAAACAGCTAAAACATATAATTTAACTTATGAAGAACTAATGCACTGTTCAATATTAGAAATATTAAAAAACAGGATCCCATCTCAAGAAACTTTAGAACAAAGGAAAAAAGATTGCTCTACTATCCTTGAAAATGGGAAGGTAAGTTATTTAACTGGAAAAGAATCCCAAAAGTTAATAGAATTTTTTAAAGATGAAATAAATGAAGTTGATGAATTCAAGGGAAATATAGCATGTAAAGGAAATATTAAAGGAAAAGCTAAATTAATTTTTAGTAATAAAGATTTTGATAAAATAAATCAAGGAGATATTCTAATAACAAGTATGACAACTCCTGAAATGGTTCCTATTATGAAAAAAGCAGCAGCGTTTGTTACAGATGAGGGCGGGGTTACTTCTCACGCAGCAATAATCTCTCGGGAATTAAAAAAACCCTGCGTAATCGGAACAAAAATAGCAACAAAAGTTCTTAAAGATGGAGATCTTGTAGAGGTAGACGCAGATAAAGGAATAATTAAAATAATAAAAAAAACAAAATGAATAAGCTAAAAAAATCAGATATTAATCTAGAAGAATGGGAATTTGAATTTCAACAACGCAATTCTAATCCTATTTTAATGGCTGACCTATGGTGTAGGTCTCTTTGTTATAATTATAAAAAAGAAATTAATCTAGAAGTAGATAATCTAGATTATATGTTTATAGCAAATGCAAAGGCCTATGTAAAAAAAGAGCAAAAGAAAAAAGTAATTGATACTATAAAAATTGCCATTAAAAATAAAGATTATCTAAATTATATTATTAATACAAACCTAAAAAGAATTAATGAATTAGACCTCATTACATACGAAATTATCAAAGAAATAAAAAACAATATAACAAAAAAGGAACTTGCAAAATTATGGGAAAAATTTGATAAAAAATTTCTCACCAAAATTCCCTGGTTTTTTATTCCATGGTATATAACAGAAGAAAATATAATCTCTGACAAAGTAAAAAACAATCTTACAAGGCATAAAAGAGAAATTGAAGAAATCACTAATTTTAATAATGCATTAATGTTATTAATTTTTCCAACAAAAGTTGTTGAATTTCAAAAAGAGCAACGAGATTTATATAATCTTATAAAACTTGCAAAAGAAGATAAAGATTTTAAAAATAACAAAAAGTTTATAGAAAAAGCAGAAATCTATTTAAAAAAATATGCCTGGATGAAAACCTATATGGTCCTTCCAATTGAACCTTTAACTTTTAATGAATTAATAAAAAGAATAAACAACTCAATAAAAGAAAATTTTATAGAGGACTTTGAATTACAGGAAAAAAAGAAAATTGAAAATCAGAAACTTATAGATCAACTCATAAACATTCTTTCTAAAGACAAAGAATTAATTGATAAAATTGAATTTGCAAGAGAATTTGGTTGGTTATTAACATTTGGTGTTGAAAAAATTATGTTTTCATTAAGTAAACTACTGCCTTTTTACAAAAAAATAGCAGAAACAATAGAAATTCCATACCCTAAATGGGTTAACTTGACTAGCAAAGAAATATCAAAACTTCTTAATTCTGAGATAAAAATAATAGATATTGATATAAAAGAAAGAGATAAGGGATTTATTTTTCTAATGGAAAATGGGATCCAAAAAATGATTACCGGAGAAAAAGCAGTAAAACTTTCTAACTTTATAGATAACAATATAGAAAATGTTGATAAAAATATTTCTAAATTTTCAGGTCAATCTGCAAGCCCTGGAAAAGTCTCTGGAAAAATTAGAATTATTCCAAAAGCATCAGATGCAGATAAACTAAAACAAGGCGAGATTCTTGTTTGTTCAATGACCAGTCCTGATTATGTTCCGGCTATGAAACGTGCAGCAGCAATTATAACAGATGAAGGAGGATTATTATCTCATGCAACCATAGTTTCCAGAGAATTAGGGGTTCCATGCATCATTGGAACAAAAATTGCAACAAAGGTCTTAAAAGACGGAGATCTAATAGAGGTTGATGCTAATGAGGGTGTTGTAAAAATATTGGAAAAAGCAAAACTTACCCCAAATCACCAATAAATTTAAATATGCATGTTGTGTGCATATGACATACATTAATATAAAATGGAGAATAAAGTAATATCTGCAAGAGTAGAACTAGATAGTTATACAAATAAAGTATTAAATATAATAAAAATAAAATTTGATCTTAAAGATAAATCTCAGGCAATCAATAAATTCATTGAATTATATGGAAACGAAATTATTGAAAAAGAAGTGGATGAAAAATATTTAAAAAAAATAATTGGTATTTCAAATAAACATTTAGAAAAATATAGTGAGAAATGCATGAATTTAGAAGAACTTAATAAACTTTGTGAAATCTAAAATGTTTAAATTTAACCTTTCTAATGAAT
>CAZJPU010000115.1:0-3571 GCA_964548105.1 Candidatus Woesearchaeota archaeon
CGAAATGTAAATCTCCTTACTGGAATAAACCTAAGAAAAAGAAATAATTTTTTTATCTCAAATAGCTCCCTTTAACTTAACAATGCATGGGGGTGGGGTGTGTAAATGATTGAGAAAATGTGCAAGATAAGAAGGGAGCGTGGGGGTAGTGCCCTCTAATCACAACGCCTGGCTAATCTGTGCAAGATCTGCTTTTCCATGAGTTATCTGCATTACTGGAAATTCCATCATTACATAACGCATAGCTTGTTGTAAAAGATTTTTATCATTTCTTGTTTTGAGTTCAACAACATAAACAGGAAGATCTCCAAAATTTACCCTGTCTGCTGATACTAATAACCTATCATTATAAGCAAGAGTTCTTTCAAAATTTATTGTGGATTCTGGAACATTGCTACTATTCCCTTCTTTACTAACTATTGCCTCAAGATATTTTCTTACCCTTGGGTCTTCTATATCATGAACTGTTTCTGGCATTGATTGATCAAGGGGAAAATAAAACTTTTCTTTTTTTTGTGGAAAATATCTAAATTGACCAGCTTCACTTTTTGCAAGTTCTGATGTTCTTACATAAGTTATTTGTGCACTTTGAAAATTTCCATCTTTAGTATCTACATGGCGTTTTCTTAATCTTAATTTTGGTGTACGGCCAGAATATTTTGGAAGTGTTGTTTTAAAATAATTGTCTGAATATTCTCCTTTGTGATGTTTATCAAGTTCAAATTTTTGTTCCATTGCCTTTAAAATTTCTTCAGGATTTTTTCTTTGGTCTATAAAAAATCTTGATTCAAAATATTTTTCAGTTCCAAAACCTCTTTTTTTTAGTTTGTGTTGAAAAAGTTTATATCTTGATTCAGTAAAACCTACCTCAAGGGCTGCAACACCAAAAACAGCAGCAACAAAACTTCCTCCTGCTAAAAGCCAGGTTGGTGTACCAGGATATGATTGAAGGCCTAAATACATTAATCCAATATAAAGAGGGTCATGAACAGCAATGTCTTCACCAAGGCTTACTGCTCCACCTTTCATTGCAGTTTTAAAATAATGAGAAAATTCTTTTCTTTCATCTTTGGATGTTGTTTTGTATACTTTGTATGCTTCCCAGAAATGTGCAGGAAAAAAACCTATTTTTTCAACTATAGGTCCTGTAAGTGAAAGAATCCATTTTTTTGCTTCTTGATTATTTTGGAGGTCTTCAATATTACCTATCATCTTGTCAACTGCTACTGTTCCACATATATTTACGAATGCAGATATGGCTTCATCTTTTCCAAATCTTTTGAAAACATCCCAGAAAGGGTTTCCAGGAATATGTATAGGTTTTTCTGCAAGTTCTTTTTCTAAAGGACTGATTGTTTTTGTCATGATTTGAGGATATTTGACTTATTTATATATTTTTATGTGTTAGGGGGTTTGTTGAAAAAGTAATTCTTGCACAAAATTTTTTAAGAGGTAAACAAGGGAAGGTAAGCCCTTATAATTCCAAAATTTAATCAAGAATTTGATTTTTGTAAACTTTGGATATTTACCTTTTTCGTTTACCTCTAAATATAAGCATATTATACTTATATTAGATTTTTTGAATCTTGAGAAGTATTTAAAGTCTTTTAATAATTGTTTTAATTATCTCTTATATTAAGATTGAAAAGATATATTAAGATTGAAAAGATATATAAAATTTTTAAAAGAAGATAATAAGTTTATTCTTTAATAAGAACTGCTTGAACCATTCCTTCTTGAGAAGGTCTGTTTGTTATTTTAGCTTTTCCAAGATCTGTTTCAATAATAGCGCTTTTAATAAGAATATTTTGTCTTGCAAGAAAACGATTAGCAGGAGTTTCTAAAACATTTGTAATTTTAGCTTTTTTAGATTTTTTAGTTTTAGGATCAATAATATTAGCAACTTCTTCTGAGAGAAGAACCGTTTTAAGATTTCCACCCATAGTACGAAGAGTTTTGTTCTTTTTTTCTTTAAGTTTTACTTTTCTTGGAATTCCAGGTAAAGCATATTTTTTCTTCTTGTTGAATTTCTTATACTTTCCTCCAGTTATTTTTCTTCCATATACCATAAAAAATTTTGGAAGAATTTGTATTTAAATGTTTGGGTTGATTTATTATAGATTATTAGTTTAAATTGTCATAGATTCTACGAAAGATTTAAAAACCTTCTAGGTGAAGATTCTTTATGGTTAATGGAATTGAAAGACCGCTAGATGTGTTGAACAATGCTAAAGGAAAAGAAGTATTGGTTCAATTAAAAAACAATAGGCAAATGGTTGGAACTCTTTTAGCGTTTGATATCCATATTAATGTGGTATTAGACAATGCAAAAGAGATTGTAGACAGTGAGAATAGAAGAAGTATTGGCCTTACGTTTTTGAGGGGGGATACAATAATTTTTATATCTCCTGCTAGTGCGGTTAATCCAGAAGAGTAAATTTAGAATTTGAGCCTTTGGTCTATTTAGATTGGCACGATGCTAGTTCTGAGAATAAATTGTAACTTGGGTTTTGTTGTTTTAAATCATATAAATCTTTAAAGAGGATATTTTAATAATAATTTTATGAAAGAAATTTGTTTTGCTACTAGTAATTCAGAAAAGGTTCAAAGATTAAATGATGCATTAGAAAGAGAAAATATAACTGATATTCAAATAGTTCAAAGAGAAATGGATCTTCCAGAACCAAGGTCAGAAGATATTCAACAAATTGCAGAAGCAAAAGCAAGATTTGCTTACCAACAAATTCAAAGACCTTGTGTTGTTCAAGACTCTGGATTTTTTATTTATTCTTTAAATGGTTTTCCAAGAGCTTTTGTTAATTTTTGCCTTAGATACTATTAAAGTTGAAGGAATTTTGAAATTATTAGAAGGTGAAGATCGGGCTTGTGAATTTAGGCATTGTTTATCTTATTTTGATGGTTCTAATTTTGAATATTTTCAATCAACAGCAAAAGGATCTTTAGCTTTAAGTGAAAGAGGAAATGAAAAGAGTTGGGCATTACATAGGGTTTTTATTCCTGAACATGAGACTAAAACTATAGCAGAAATGAATCCTTCTGAATTTACTAATTACCGAAGTTCAAGAAAGGATTATTATACAGCTCAGTTTGCAAGGTGGTTAAAAAAATCTTAAACCTCAACAGTCATAAAATCATTAGCAAGTTGGGTTTTGGGAAAGATTTTTTTTAGTTGTTTTAGAAATTTATCTTCTTTATGTTCATATCTTTGAGAAAAATGAGTAAGGATTAATTTTTTGACTTTTGCTTGTTTTGCTATTTGAACTGATTGTTCTGCTGTTAAATGTTTATATTCTATTTTTTTACCGTGTTTTAATCCTTGTTTGTCTTCTTTGTTTAAAAAAGTTGCCTCAATAATTGCTAAATCAGAATCTTTTGCAAGTTTTTTAACATTTTTACAAAGATCTGTATCAAGAATTATTGATATTTTTTTCCCTTTTTTAAGATAGGTTAGTTGTTTATATTTTATTGTTTTTCCTTTTAATTTTATATTTTTCCTTTTTGTTTAATTAGCTAGTTTTAACTTTTTTCTTGGTTTTTTTTTTTTTTTTTT
>CAZJPU010000116.1:0-3501 GCA_964548105.1 Candidatus Woesearchaeota archaeon
AAAGTTCGATCAGACAGTGGACCTAATTATTAATTTACAAAAATATTCTTTTAACAACAATCATCTTAGCAATAATAACAGTTATTGGGTTACTAAAATGGAAATCAAAACTAACTCTAACAATCTTTGTTACTGGATTTATATTTGGACCAATTGCAGAAATGATTTCAATATCTTTTGGGATTTGGAGCTATAGTTATACCAATTTTATAAATATTCCATTATGGCTATTTGTTTTATGGGGGAATGCAGCCGCTTTCTTATATCAAACTGCTTTAGAAATAAAAAATCTAGGAATTAAAAAATGAGTAATCCCAAACTAGAATTAACATTAAAAAAACATACCAATCAAGAAAAACAAAACTCTAATGTAATCGGCATTGTTATTACTGAAAATAAAAACCAACAAAACAGCCTAATACTTTATATTATTCTTGATGACAAAAGCAAACTTAGAGAAAGAGATAATTTTTTAGTACATGGAGTAGAAATAGAATATTATAAAAATCCTATTAGACAAATAAAATATAATTTTAAAAAAGAAGCAAAAGAAAAAAAATATAATACTGCAGAAATTTTTACTAATTGCAAAATCATTTATAAAAAAACCAGTAAAATCAATTCTTTAATTAAACAATCAAAACTTATTTTAAAAAAGAGAAAATGAAAAAAGAAAAACTAAAAATAGGAATAGAAGGAATAAGTGGTTGTGCTGGTTGCCTTCTTACTTTTATTTATGGAGAATGTTTCAAAGAAATAACAAAGCTTGTTGATATTAAATCATTTCCACTAATTAAAGAAGAATCTTACAAAGGAAAATTTGATTATTGTTTTATTGAAGGAACTGTTTGTTTTGATAAAGATATTATTAAATTAAATGAACTTAGAAAACGTTCTAAAAAAATAGTAGCATTAGGTTCTTGTGCTCATCTTGGGGGGGTTCCATCAATGAAGAATTTTCTAGACCAACATAAAGTTATGAAATTTGTTTATCCAACCTATAATCACCTTCGTGTTTCTAATCCTACCCCTATTGATATGCATATCAAAGTTGATTATTACCTACCTCAGTGCCCTCCAAATAAAGATGAAATTGTTGAATTCATAAAATGTATTGCAACAAATCGTGAATTTAAACCTAATACAGATCCTGTTTGTCTTGAATGTAGAAAAAAAGGAAATCCATGTCTTCTTGAAAAAGGAAAAATTTGTCTTGGACCAATAACCACTGGAGGATGTAATGCTATATGTCCTTCAAATGACACTGAATGTTATGGATGTAGAGGACCATTAAAAGATGCAAATATAAATGCATATATCCAAATGTTAAAAAATAAAGGATTCACCCAAGAAGCAATTCATGAAAAAATGAGAACTTTTGCAGGTTTACAATTTAGAGGTAAAGAAGAAGAAGAAGAAGAGGGGGTTTCAACATGGTTAGAGAAATAAAATTAATCTCTGCAAAATTAGAAGATCTTGAAAAAATATATAAAATATTTGAGAAAAGTAAGTATATATTAATGCCTCCAAAAAAAGAAGCATACAACAGAATAAGAACATCTTTAACTTCAAAAAACCATCAAACACACATTATAAAAGAAAATTCAAGGGAAGTAGGATATGTTGTAATTACAATTAAAAATAAAATCTGTATAATAAACTTTATTGCATTAATTAAGTCTAAACAAAAAAAAGGCATTGGAAAAATAACAATAAAAAAAATAATAAGAATTGCAAATAGATTTAATTGTAATAAAATTAAACTTGCAGTCTGGATTAAAAATTTTAACGCAATTAAATTATATAATGAATTAGAATTTTATGTAATCGGTCTTGAAAAAAAAGTTATAAAAAATAAAGAAGATAGATTAGTAATGGAGAAAAAAGTAAAATGAAAGAAATAACATTAAATCATATTTGTAAAATAGAAGGCCATGCTAATCTTAATCTTAAAATTGAGAATAATAAAGTAAAAATCTGTGAACTTCAAACTACAGAAGGTGCAAGATTTTTTGAAGCACTTGTTCTTAATAAAAAAGTTGAAGATATTCAAGAAATTGTTTCAAGAATTTGTGGAGTTTGTAGTTGTTCTCATTCTGTAGCCTCAATTCAAGCACTTGAAGAAGCTATGGGAATCAAACCAAGCAATCAACAAAAAACCATTCGCGAACTTCTGATGATTGGTGAAAGAATAAGAAGCAATATAACTCATTTATATTTTCTAAGTTTACCTGATTATTTTAATGCAAGTTCTGCTCTTCAACTAGGTCCAGAACATAAAAATAAAATTAATACTGCAATTGCCCTAATAAGTTTAGGTAATAAAATTGTTGAAACTTTTGGAGGTAGAGAAATTCACCCTTTTCTTGCAATAAAAGAAAGACTTCCTAAAACAGATTTCCAACCAATCCTTGAACAATTAAAAGCCTGCAAACCAAAATTAATTCAAACAATAGAGCTTTTCAAAAATATAAGCTATCCAAAACTTGAAAGACAAACAGACTATTTATGCTTAAAAGAAAATAATAACTATGCCACAATTTCAGGAAAAATAGTTTCTTCTTCAGGATTAATTAATGATAATGATTACAAAAAGCATTTAAAAGAAAATATTAAAGAATATGCAACTTCAAAATTTGTTTTACAAAATAAAAAGCCCTATATGCTTGGTGCAATTGCAAGAATAAACAAAAACCATGATTGCTTAGACAATGAAACAAAAACTTTTATTAAAGATCTAAAAATTCCTTTTAACAATCCTTACCATAACAATATTGCTCAAGCTCTTGAACTTCTTCATTTAAGTAATAAAGCTATTAAACTTATAGAAGATTTAAATCCTAAACCAGAAAAAACAGAATTTAAAATAAAACAAGGACAAGGAGTTTCAGCAGTAGAAGCCCCTAGAGGAACTCTTTTTCATGAATACGAAATTAACAAACAAGGAAGAATTACTTATTGTAATATTCTTCCTCCAACAACTCAAAACCTAAATATGATGGAACAAGATATAATAACTGCAGTAAATAACATGCTTGAGGAAAACAAATCTAAAACTCAAATAATAGATAGAACTGAAAAACTCATACGAGCTTATGATCCTTGTTTCTCATGTAGCACTCACTTCTTAAAAGTTAAATGGTTATAAAATCAAACAAAAAAAAGAGAAAAATAAAAAAAATACCAATCCTATTAATTATTATCTTTATTTTAATGTGGTCTATTTTTATCTATAAATTTTCTCCAAATCAAGTAATAGAAATTCTTGGTGTCAAAAATAGCTATCTTTTAGTTTTTTTTACTGCACTTATAGGAGGAACCTCATTATTTTTACCAATACCTTATTATCTTCTTGTATTCACATTAGGAGCTTCTAAACTAAATCCGATTATTATAGGAATTTTTGCAGGAACTGGAGTTATTTTAGGAGAATCAACTTCTTACTTAGTAGGATATGCTGGAAAAGAAGTTATACATCCTAAACTAAGCAAAGTATTTAAT
>CAZJPU010000117.1:0-3493 GCA_964548105.1 Candidatus Woesearchaeota archaeon
CCATATAAAACTTAAAAAAAGATTGTATATAAATATATTATGAAATAAAATATTAGTCTTTTAATATATATTTTAGAATGAGATATTAGTCATGCTGACCTGCAATTGCCAAAAATGATTTGCATTGAGAAACAAACTCATCAACTTCATCTAAAAGTCTTATCTCATAATCATCAATCCTACTACGAACAATATATCTGTCATAAAGACCTCTTAAAAATTTCCACATTGGATGATCTTCCCATCTATTTTCATAATCCTTTACCAATAATGCCTTATACTTTATTTCAAGAACTCCAGTATCCATCTTAACTTTTTTCCCTTCTTTCATAACTTCTATTGATTTCATACCAAGAATCAACCATTTAAGTTCAATTACAAACTTAAAATAATCAGAAATTTCCTTATGTGCTTCCCATCTTATTTCTATTTGTTTTGAATCTCCTTTAACTTTCTCAGTATAATTAGTTTCAAACATATCATAATTCTCCTCTTTAAGCCAATCATAAGTAAAGTTATAAAAATCTTTAAAACTAAAAATACCTCCTTGCTTAATCTTACCTTTATAGATTGTATCTTTCTCAGCCATTATTAACTAAAATTTATCCTCTTTTTATATTTAATCTAAAGAATCATGTTATTTAAAGATTTTTATTAGTAAATGTTTTCTAGAATCACATAATTTGACTCTTTTATTATTGAATTTATATTTCTTTTAGAGAAAACCGATTAAAAAACTAAGCAGCATAATCCTCTATCTCATCTTCATTTCCACTATTTTTAATAATTTGCTCATTTTTACACGACTCACAAATTAATCTTTCATCATCATCATAAAGCATATCTAAATTTCCACAGACTTCACAAACCCCCTCGGTAAAATCAATTTTTTCTTGTTTTCTTTTTAGTTTTTCTTTATGCTCTCTAATAGATTGCCCTTCATGTACAATTTCAAATAATTCTGGTTGAATTTTCAAAAGCTCTTTTAATGTTAAATATCCAATAACTCTTTTATTAACAGTAACTGGCAATCTCCTAAACTTTGCTTTTTTCATAACTTTCATAGCCTGATATACATCTGCAGAAGGTCTAATTGTTGTAATTTTTTTTGTACAAATATCTATCGCCCTTGTATCAGAAAGATCATTCTTTTTATTTAATGCCCAAAGAATATCTTTTTCAGTTAAAATACCTTTTAACAATCCTTTCTCTGTTATTAACAGACTTCCAATCTTATGTTTTACCATTAGTTTAACCGCATTTAAAACTAAAATATCTGGTTTTGCAAAAATAAAATTCCTTGTCATTATATCCCCTACTTTTACTCCAGTTTCTATATTCTCTTCCATAATTTTAATAAGATTTTATAATTTAAGAGCTAATATATGTTATATAATATACTTTAGAGTATATATTTTAACCAATAGAAGTTTTAAAAAATATTTAAGACAATAATTTGTATAAGTTGTGCTATTCTAATCTAAATTACATTACAATTCATTACAATAATCCTTAAAAGTAAATAGCAAGTTATCTAATCTATTAATTAGAGATAAAAGATTGTAAAACCTTAAATATGACAGATAAACAACTGATTTATATTTTACCTGAAAACATGGAAAGAACTGTAGGAAAAGATGCTCAACGAAATAATATCTTAGCAGCAAAACTAGTTTCTGATTCAGTAAAGACAACCCTCGGCCCAAAAGGAATGGATAAAATGTTAGTAGATAGTATGGGAGATATTACTGTAACTAATGATGGAATAACAATTCTAGAAAAAATGGATATAGAACATCCTGCTGCTAAAATGATGGTAGAAATTTCTAAAACACAAGAAGAAGAAGTTGGAGACGGAACAACAACTGCAGTTATGCTAGCAGGAAAATTATTAGAAAATGCTGAAAAATTATTAGATATGAAGATACATCCTACTGTTATAACTAAAGGGTATAATCTAGCTAGTGAAAAATCAAGACAATTTTTAGAAGAATCAGCCATAGAAGCATCTCCAGAAAGAGATGATATTTTAAAAAATATAGCAATGACTGCAATGAATGGAAAAGGTGCAGAAAGATTTAAAGAAAAATTTGCAGACATTCTTACACAAGCAATAAAACAAATCCAAGATGATGGAATTGATTTAAATAATATTAAAATTCAAAAAAATAAAAGCAAAGGGGTTGAAGATACTAGATTAATTAAAGGAATTGTTATTGATAAAGAAAAAGTATTAATAGATATGCCCTCAAAAGTACAGAATGGAAAAATTGCACTAATATCTGATTCTCTTGAAGTAAAAAACCCTGAAGGAGATGCAAAAATTTCAGTTACTAGTCCCAACCAATTACAAGAGTTTATGGATAGAGAAGAAACAATCTTAAAAAATATTGTTGAAAAAATAAAAGTATCGGGGGCTAATGTTATTTTTTGTCAAAAAGGAATTGATGATGTTGTACAGTTTTATCTTGCAAAGGAAAATATTTATGCTTGCAGAAGAGTTGCAAAATCAGATATGGAAAATTTATCAAGAGCAACAGGAGCAAAAATAATTAGCAACCTCAATGAATTAAATGAAACTGAGCTTGGGTATGCTGAAAAAATAGAAGAAATAAAACAAGGAGATGATGCAATGACATATGTCACTGAATGTAAAAATCCTAAAGCACTTACTATTTTGATTCATGGAGGAAGTGAACATGTAATGGATGAAATGGAACGTGCACTAAAAGATGGTTTAGGAGATGTTGCTGCAGTTATTAATGATGGAAAAATTGTAGCAGGTGCTGGAGCTATAGAAATGGAACTTGCTAAAAGAATCCGTGAATTTTCAAACACTCTTTCTGGAAGAGAACAATTAGCTGTCCAAGAATTTGCAGCAACACTAGAGTTTATTCCCAGTACTTTAGCTGAAAATGCAGGACTTGATCCTATTGATGTTATTACAGAATTAAAAGCAAGACATGATAATGGGGAAAAGTTCGCAGGAATAAATATTTTTAACAATAGGGTTGAAAACTGTTTAGAACAAGGAATTATTGAGCCTTTAAGAATTAAAAAACAAGCAATTAGTTCTGCAACAGAAGTAGCAATAATGATTTTAAGAATTGATGATGTACTTGCTTCAAAAAGTGGTGGAGCAAGTTCTAGAGGGGGCATGGGAACTGGAGCTGGAATGGGAATGCCAGGAATGGATTAGAATGAATCATGTAGATAAGATAACAGAAACTGTTTCTACTACTTAAAATTCTTTAAAACTAATTCTAAAAAATATTTTTCTATAACCTAAATATATTTAAGGTTAAATCTTTTTAAACATCTTACGTAGGATAACCAAATGGAATTTGAAGTATTAGCAAATGATGACATTCACGAAGAAGGAATAAAATTATTCCATAGTGCGGGAATAAATGTTAAAGTTCCTAATGATTCATTAAGCGGAAATGACTTATTAAGGGATGTTAGAAAATATGATGTATTATTAGTTAGAAGC
>CAZJPU010000118.1:0-3436 GCA_964548105.1 Candidatus Woesearchaeota archaeon
GATTTGCTTTAGATACTACATAAAAAACTATTGAAGCAAATAGCAATGGGCCAATAAAATGAGAAACCCTATTTAAATATGGATAAATAAAATGTAAACCTCCAAATAAAAATACAAAAAAAGAAACAAAAATAACAAACAAATAATGTCTTTTTTTAAATTTAATATTAAATAAAAAATCTATTACATAAAAAAGGATAATTATTCCTAAAAAAAACAAAAAAACAAAAAGATCAATAATTTCAAATAATAAAAATAAAATAAAACCAATAATTATAACAAAAAGATTAAGATATAATTTTTTTCTATAACTAAATTTTTCCATAACCATTTAAACATTTCAAATAAACTTGACTCCAAACTTTCCTTCTTTAATCTCCTCAGCATTTGTAACATCTTTCAAATCTTCAATTACCTCTTTTAATTTATCTAAACTAACTTTTTCAAGAGTCAAAATTATTTCAGCGTTCATAGCTTTTTTAGCTTTTGTCTTCTCCTGCCTTATATTTCCCAAGACTTCCATAAATAAATTTCCAGATTCTATTATCTTTTTATCTTCTTTTATATTAATGCTATCAAATTCTGTTAAATGAATTGATTTTTCTTTCTCAAATTTCTTAAAATGTTTTTGATAAATCTCATCAGTAATAAAAGGTGTAATTGGTGCCATTAGTTTTAAGATTGCCAAAAGAGATTTATACAATGTATATTGGGCAGATTGTTTTCCTTTTTTATTTTTATAAATTCTTTTTTTCACAATTTCCAAGTAATTATCGCAAAAATCATGCCAAAAAAATTCTTCAGAGATTCTCTTTCCTCCAGATAAATTATAGTTTTCATATTGTTTTTTTGCTTTTTCTGTAATTTCGTTTGTTTTAATTAACATATACTTATCTATAGTTTCAAGATTAGTTGGTTTCTTATTATTAAAATCCTCTAAATTCATAAAAACAAATCTTGAAGAATTCCATAATTTCGTTATAAACTTTTTTCCAACAATTAATTCTTGTTCATTAAAAGGAAGATCAGAACCCAAATTTGCATTACCAACCCAATATCTAAAAACATCTACACCATATTTTTCAATTAAATCATCTGCCCAAACAGCATTTCCTTTACTTTTACTCATTCCTTTTCCTTGAGGATCTAAAACAAAAGTGTTTATTATCAAATCTTTCCAAGGAATCCTATTAAATAATAAATAACTTTTAAGGATTGTATAAAATGCCCAGGTTCTTATTATATCATGTGACTGAGGCCTCAAAGACATAGGGGCCATCTTCTTATATTGATCTGGTTTTTCTAACCACCTTAAAGCAACCTCTGGGCTATTAGAACTTGTCATCCAAGTATCAAAAACATCTTTTTCAGGAATTGCTTGTTTTTTACATTTCGGACATTGTTTTTTAATTTGAGTTGGATCTAATGGAAGTTCAGATTCTTTTGGAAGGATTACTTCATTACACTCATTACAATACCAAACAGGTATAGGAATCCCATAATATCTTTGTCTGGAGATTGTCCAATCCCATCCTAAATTATTAACCCAATTTTCATACCTGAGTCTCATGAAATCTGGATACCAATTTACTTTTTTTCCTTGTTCAATTAATTCTTTTTTATGTTTTAAAGTACTAATAACCCATTGATCTGTTACAATATATTCTACAGGAGTGTTACATCTCCAACAACTCCCAACTGTTTGTTCTAATTTTTCTTGTTTTTTTAATCTGCCTTCTGATTTTAAATCTTTTAAAATTTCATTTCTTGCTTCTTCAAGACTCATACCCTTGTATTTCCCACCTAACTCATTTAATTTTCCTTTTTCATCAATTGAAATTCTTAAATCTAATTTATATTTCTTCCACTTTTCAATATCAGCATTATCTCCAAAAGTACAAACCATTAAAATTCCAGTTCCAAATTCAGGATCAACACTCTCATCTTGCATAATTTTAACATTATAATTAAACAAAGGAACTTCTATTTCTTTTCCAATTAAATTTTTATATCTTTTATCATCTGGATGTACAAAAATTCCAACACAACTTGCTAAAAATTCAGGCCTAGTTGTCGCAATTAATATTTTCTTGGAATTCCCAAATTCAATATAATTTAATTTAGTAGTCCTGTTTAAATCTTCAACTTCTGCTTGTGCTAATGCTGTTTCATGTTTAGGACACCAGATACATGGTTCTTTTGCCCTATAACACTCTTTCTTCTTAATTAATCTTAAAAACGCTGTCTGAGAAACTTTTTGGGATTCTGGAGAAATTGTTTGATAAAGCAAATCCCAATCAAAACTATGCCCTAATTTTTTAAAAACGTTTTTTGTATAAACATCTTCTACTTTTTTTGATTCTTGTAAACATATTTTCCTAAAATCTACCCTATTTGTTTTTGCTTTATTTATTCCTAATTTTTCCTCAACATATTTTTCAGTAGGAAGCCCATTATCATCATAACCTGGAGCAAAATAAACATTTTTTCCAAGCATTCTCATAATTCTAGCTACTATTTCAAATTGAGTATAAGAAAGTGCATGCCCTACATGAAGATGTCCTGCTGAAGCATAAGGTGGAGGAGTATCTATACTATAAATCTCTCCCTTTTTTTTATTAAACTTATAAATTTTCTCATTTTCCCAAAATCTCCTAATTCTATCTTCTACTTCTTGAGAATCATATTTGCCTGCCATCTTAAAATATAACCATAAAAACCTTTAAAAACTCTTTCTTATTCTAATTTTAATGGCAGGACCTAGTGGAATGCAAATGCCTTCAAGCTATGGAGGTTTAATGCGTTATAGTGAAGAATATAAAAGCAAGATTATGTTAAAACCTTCTTATGTAATTATATTTATAATTTTAATTGTATCTTTTGTTGCGATTCTAAAACTTTTCTTTTCACCCTAAAAAAATGATTCCAGGATTAAACCCTAAAAAAATGCAAGCCATTATGAAACAAATGGGCATAAAACAAGACGAAATTGATGCAAATAGGGTTATTATAGAAACTGATGACAAAAATATCATTATAACGAATCCTTCTGTAGTAAAAGTTGATATGCAAGGCCAAGAAAACTTTCAAATTTCTGGAGATATTTCTGAACAAAACATAGAATCTGAACCTGAAGAGGATACTAAAGAAGACTTAAAAACTATTATTGAAAAAACAAATTGCACTGAAGAACAAGCAAAAGAAGCTTTAGAAAAAGCTAATGGAGATCTTACTGAAGCAATTTTAAACTTAAGCTAATTTTTTAACTACTAATCAGTTTAATTTTACTACATATAATTTTATTAACAAATTTTCCTTTATTAAAACTATTAAAATCCATTCTCGAAAATGATAGAAAAATTCCAAGAAAACTTAGAAAAAGCAATTAAACATTTAAAAATTGCAGACCACATGACTTATGTTACCCTCCCTATTG
>CAZJPU010000119.1:0-3387 GCA_964548105.1 Candidatus Woesearchaeota archaeon
GTTTATAGCAGCAGTAATTAATGAGCATCCATATTTAGAACAATAAAAAGGCAAATCAGTGCCTCCTCCTCCTAACGGAATTCTTAAAGGTGTTTTTGTAACAATCATCTTTTTCTAACCAATTTTATATTTTAAATCGTCTTCAGTATATAAATCTTTCGGCAAAAGGCTTATAAACAAATAATTTTTTAATCAATAATGCTAGAACCAATGATTGTTATACTTTCTGGAGCAGCTGGAACTGGAAAAACAACTGCAGTTGAAGAATTAGTTAAAGAAGTGCCTAATGCTTTTTATATGGAAAAAGATTCAATAGACAGGGGAATTTTGCATGTTAATACTTCTTTTCAAACTTCTGAATTACCTCCTTTTGAAGAATATGTTGCAGGAGACTCTGTTTTTCCAGATAATGCAAGAGTTGTTGAAACTCCTTTTGGTGATATGACTCAGATAGACCCTAAGTGTGCATATCATGTAAGGCATGCAAGAAATCAGACTTATTTAGTTGAAACTAATTTGGCTGCAGTAAATCTAAGATTAGGTAAAATTCCAATTATTGATTGTATTGTACCAAGACAAATACAAGATGGAACTTTAAGAAAATTTTTAGATCAACCTGCTTTTTCTCCATTTCCTTCTTACTTAATCCATTTCACTTTAAATCCTGAAGATCATTTTGAAAGACTTTCGAAAAGAATCCAACAAGATCCTGAAGCTTTAATGAGAAATAAAGCAATGTTAGAATCTCCAGAAGCCTTCCAAAGATCTCTAGGAACCAATCAAGAATTAATGCCTGAAGCATTAAGTAATTATGATCATTTATTAGTAAACAGTTCAACTAATACTCCAGGAGAAAGTGCTCAAAAAATTCTAGATTATATTTCTTCTTGATTAGAATTTTCATTGGGTAAAATAATTTCAACAGCTTTTTTTAGTGAATCAACAATATGTGTTGGATGTATATTCATATCTTCAATAAGATTAAATATATCTACTGTTTTTTTCTTTAAAATCAAAAAACTAGCCTTACATTTTTCTCCTGCTTTTATATCTGTTAGATTATCTCCAACAATAAAAGATTCTTCAATGTTAATATCAAAATCTTTTGAAGCTTTAATTATCATCCCATCTTTTGGTTTTCTGCAATCACACTCTCCTGTATGTTCTGGATGATGAAAACAATCATAGGCCTGATCTATTTTTAATTCTTTTATCATAAATTCATCTATTTTTTTAACTTCTTCTTTTTTTAAATAACCAAAAGCAACTCCTGGCTGATTGGTAACAACAATAACTAAAAATCCATTTTCTTTTAATTTTTTAATAGACTCTTTTACATCTGGAAGAACTTCAAATTCTTCAAGAGACATAGCACTATAAATCCCTTTTTCATCATGGTAACAGACTTTATTAATTACCCCATCCCTATCTAAAAAAACTGCCTTTTTCATTTTAAAATTATTTTTTTACCTTTATTTTCTTCTAAAAATCTTTCATATTTTTCTACCCTTCCAAGTTCTACATAAAATTCTTCTGTAGAATACCCATAGACCTCAAACCCCTCTTTTATTAATTTTGGAAACAACTGATTCATAAAATCAAACTTTGTATCTTTTGGAATATACCTAAAAATTTCTTTTTTAAATATATAAATTCCACTATTTATATTTTTTTTACCTTTGATACTATTAATCTCTTCTATAGAAGGTTTTTCAACAAATGATTTTATTTTTTTATCATCATCTAATACAATTACACTAGAACTCTTATAACCTTCTGGAAGGGGCCTCATGCAAATTGTTGCAATTCCTTGTTTTTCTTTATGAAACCTTACAAAATTATCAAGATCCATATTAGTTAAGTTATCTCCATAATAAACAATAAAATCACTATCAATTAAATTCTTAGATAATTTTACACTTCCCGCAGTTCCCATTAATTCTTCTTTTTCTTGGATATATTCAATATTTAATCCAAAATCTTTTCCATCCTTAAAATACTCTTTAACTTTTTCAGAAAGATGTGCAACACAAAAGATAATATCAGTATAACCTAATTTTTTAAAAAATTCAAGTTGATGTTCAATAAGCGGTTTTCCATTAATATCAACCAAACATTTTGGAATTTCTTTGGTTATAGGCTTCATTCTTAAAGCAAGACCTCCTGCAACAATTACAATTTTTGGTTTCATTTTAAATTCTTATTCTGGGGTGTTGATTTCGTGATGTTGATAATCTTTATAAATATAATTAATTTCAGATAATCAACAATTTTAACCTAATATGGAACAAAAAAACAAAAATTTAAGAAAAATAGTTTTAAGCAATCCTAAAATTATTTTCATTTTAATTTTCTTAGTTCTTTTTGCAATAACCCTACTCACCCAAAGCATAGGTTCTGCAGATGAGGGTTCTTTTACAAGTCCTGCAAAATATTTTGCAGGAGAATATGACGCAAAAATAAGAAACTCTCATTCTTATTTATGGGGTTTTGTAAATGCTCCTTTTGTAATGATTTTTAACAGTTTTATTGGATTTAAGATATTAAATCTCATAATCTTATTTTTAATTATCTATTCAGTTTATTTTATTTCTGGAAAAGACAAAAGAGCCTTATTTCTAATGCTTTTATCTCCAATAATCTGGTATATTGCTCCTTGGATAAATTCTCTGCAAATAGCTAGTCTTTTATTTTTATGGTCTTATTATTTTATTTCAAAATACAATGAATCAAATAAAATAAACTATTTAATTTATTCAGGAATACTTTTTGGATTAATTGCCTGTGTTTGGCACGCAATATTATTTTTTGGAGTTTTTTTCATTTTGATTTTCTTTTATAATAAAAAAACAAGTCAGGCTATATATTATTTAATTGCAATTCTAATAGGTTTAACTCCTCTTTTTTTACTTGATTTTTATTTATTTGGGTTTCCATTTCATAGCATACTTAAAAATACTTTTGGATCTCTGCTTAATCTTTTTAGTTTAGGATTAAATCCAGATATTGGCGCTAAAAAATCATTAATAGCATATCTAGCTTTATTTTTAATGATTCCAATTTATTTTTGGAAATTATATAAAAAAGAGAACTTTATGAAAAACGCAAAAATAATGATATTTTTAACAATTGTTTTATTAGTAATTGCAAAAAATCCTCAAATTAGATATTTACTTTTAATAACCCCTATAATAATTTTAAATCTAACAAAAACATTAAATAAAAAACAATTCAAGAGACTATTAATTTTTTCTGCAATAATTTCTTTAATTGTTGTAATTCCCTATGTGATACAAATTAAATATGATACAAATGCAGAAGAATTTAAATCTTTTTTAGAAAATTCATTAACCTTTAAATTTAGTATAAATTCTGATTTTCCAAAAG
>CAZJPU010000120.1:0-3351 GCA_964548105.1 Candidatus Woesearchaeota archaeon
ATTCAGTTCTAATTAAAAGGAGGTTTGACATCTTTAAAGAAAGATATTTAAAGAAGGATTATTGTTAAGTTTTATGGAAAAAATAATTACTAGAGCAGAAAGAAGTAGAAAAACTAAGAGAAATCAATTTATCTTAATAGTATTAGGCGGGTTTCTTATCTTGTTAATGGTTTTAGGAACGTTTGGTTATTCTTTAATGGGAAATTCTAGAAATACTGAAGAAGATTCTCAAAAAATAGATTATAATGGAATTGTTTTTATGCAGAAATCTGGATATTGGAGTTTTGAAGTTGATGGTAATTCCTTTGCAACAAAGTATAATCCTAATGAGGTTAAAGACATTGGATTTCTTAGTTTTCATAAACTAAATGATTATGCTGGAAAACCATTATACTTTGTAACAAAAAATAGAGAGTCTATGATTGAATTAGGTGCTAATTTAAATCCTTTTGTTCAACGAATTCATAATGCTTGTTTATCTGAAGAGGATTGTGAGGAAGACTTGCCTATAAAAAACTGTTCGATTGACAATATCATTGTCATAAAAGAACCAAAAAATGAAAGTAACAATATTTATCAAGAGGAAAACTGCATATTTATAACTGCAGATTATGAAAATCAGACAAGATATTCTGATGTTCTTTTGTTTAATATTCTTGAGATTAGATAAATTTAAAAACTAATATTCTCTTTTTTGTAAAATGGTTAAGAAAAAAAGTGGAAAAAAGAAAGCTGAGAAGAAGGAAGACATAGTTGAAAAAAAGGAAGACATAGTTGAAAAAACTGTGAAAGATAAGGATTTCAAAGAAAAACAAAACAAACAAATCATATTAATAGGGGGTTTAATGCTTGCAGTTATTATCATCATTATTGCAGTTCCACTTATAAAACATAATTTTTTTGATAGGTTTCACTATATTAATTTAGATTTTCAGAAAACTCCTAATGGGGATGATATTCTTTACTCTACTGAATTTCCGGTAATAGATGAAAAAGGTCAGATAACTCATACTTATTCTATTTATTTCAACAATGATCCTCGAGAACTAGAAGATATAGATATTGCTCAAAAAATTAAAGAACAAGGAGTTCAGTTTATTCAAAAAAATACTGCTTTTATCTCTATAGATCCAGATATGAATCCTTGTAGTGATAATAGTGTTGCCATGTTTACGCTTGGTAATTTTCTTTCAGATTCTGGATTAGTTGTTAAGTCTGCATTTAGTGATAAAGAATATGCTGAGGCTACTGGATTTCCATATAAGGATTGCAGGCAATCTTCAAGTAATACTGTTATAAAAATTAGTAGTGGAAATAAAACAAAAATTGATCAAAAATCAACTAATTGTTATGAGGTTGTTTACAAAGATTGCGAGATACAACAAGTAACAGAAAAATTTATTTTAATAATACTTGAAGATTATATGGATCAGTTTCAAGAGGCATGATTAAAAAAATGAGGGTGAATAATAAAATATTATTATTTTTAAAAGGTTTTTTGATGGGAATTTGTGATATAATTCCTGGAATTTCTGGAGGTACAATTGCTTTTATAACAGGAATTTATGCAAGATTAATAAATGCTGTAAAAAATTTTTCACTAGAATTATTATTAGAAATAATAAAATATAGTGTTTTTAGAAAAAAAGAAAATAAAGAAAAATTAAAGGAAGGTATTAGGAAATTAGATCTTCAATTCTTAATAATATTGTTTTTAGGAATTGCAACAGCAATATTAGTTGGCTCTCGATTAATAAGCTTTTTTTTAGAAAAATATTTTGTTTTTACAATATCATTTTTTATAGGTTTAATACTTGCTAGTTCGCAAATAATTTTTAAGCATATCAGAAATCATAAATCAAAAAATGTTTTATTTGGAGTTGTTGGGTTTGTTATTGGAATATTGCTTGCTATTTTAATTCCTATAAACATAACTCCTAGTTTATGGTATGTTTTTCTTGGAGGATTTATAGGAATTAGTGCTATGTTTTTACCTGGAATTTCAGGAGCGTTTATATTGTTAATTATGGGAATATATGAATTTATGATTAATGCATTACATGACATCTCGGGTAATTTAATTGTTGTGGGAGTTTTTATGATTGGAGCAATTTTGGGAGCGTTTGTAATCTCAAGAATAATAAGTTTTTTGTTTAAAAAAGACAAATGCAAAACATTATACTTTTTATTAGGATTAGTCGTCGGTGCTTTAAGTATTCCAATAAAAAATATTTATAGGGTTAAAGAATTGCTTGGAATAACAGAGATCATTATAATGCTTGTTTTATTAATAATTGGTATTATTTTAGTAAGGATTGTTAATAGTTATCAAAAAGATGTTTTTAAGAGTTCTTAAGGGGGTAATGAGCCTTGCCTGAAGCTCTAAAGACAATTTCGGTATTTGGGGTTTCTCTTGACAATTTAATTTTTCAGTTCCATAGTTAGGGGGGAAGAAATATAAATTCAATAACAAAAGAGTTAAACCAATCTATTCAGGGCAACACTGTTTAATGAGATTTTTTATTTATATCGAGAAATCTCACTTATTTCTCTTAGATTTAATATTTTTAATTAATAGTTTTATGTCTGAATATACTGGAATTTGGGTAATTGAAAATATTTTAGTTATTAAAAACCAAATTCCGACGACAAAAACAATACTTAAAACATACCAGAATAGCATATGAGTAATATCAAAGAAAACAAAATTTATTTCATGCAAGATAGAAAATAAAAATATTCTTAGAATATTTAAGATTAATAGGATTATAAAAGATAATGAAATAGAAAAAATTCTTTTTTTCCAGTTCATAGGAACAGTTAGATTTAAGATTAAAAGTAAAAGATATGCAGAACCTGCAATACATGAAGAAATAATCTGGACTTCATTACAATTATTTATTGTTATAATATCTCCTACAACTGAGATATTTTTGAAAATAATTTTTAATAAAAAAGATACTGGGTAAATTGTTAGAGGAGCAAATATCTTATAAATTAAAGGTAATGAAAATACTAATCCTAACAAAATTACATATCTTGCTAAAATTAAAAAGATATTATATTTTTTTCTTTTAAAATTTTTTAATTTTTTAGCCATTTTTTTGGATCTATAAGTTTTGCTAATTCATCAATACTCCATTTTTTATTAAACTTTTTTAGTATAAGATCTGTTGTATCTGTAACAGGTTTAGAGTTTATAAGAACTACTCCGATTACTATAGATATAATTCCTTGTAAAATAGGTAAGAAAATACCTAAAATTCCTATGAAAATCAGGGAAAAACCAACTATTTTCTTTACTAGTTTCCATCTATTTGATCTGATTTTAGAATTTTTTTTAGAGGCTTT
>CAZJPU010000121.1:0-3347 GCA_964548105.1 Candidatus Woesearchaeota archaeon
GTTAAAGAAAAGGGAAAATTAAAAATGATTGGAAGAGCTGGAGTTGGTTTTGACAATGTAGATGTCAAAAAAGCTAATGAATATGGGATTGTTGTTAAAATTGCGCCTCATGGTAGTACTAATGCTACTGCAGAATTAGCTTTAGGATTAATGTTAAGCCGTGCAAGATATCTTCCTCAAGCACAAACCTCAGTAGCAAATGGAATATGGAGAAAAAAACCTTTTAAAGGTGTTGAATTATCAAATAAAACTCTTGGAATTATCGGATGTGGCAGAATTGGACAAAGATTATCAGAACTTGTTTCTGGGTTTGGAATGGAAATGTTAGGTTATGATGCTAATCCTGAATTAACAAAATCAAGATTTCCATATTCAAAAATAAAATATACAGATAAAAATACACTTCTAAAACAATCTGATTTTATATCTTTACATACCGGAGGAAAACAAGTTGTAATAGGTGCTCCTGAACTTGAATTAATAAAATCAACAGCTATTTTAATAAATGCATCAAGAGGAGGAAATATTGATGAAGAAGCCCTATACTATTCATTAATTAATGGACATCTTAGAGGAGTCGGATTAGATAGTTATGTAGATGAACCAAAAAAAGAAGGACAAGAAGTTACAAAGTCTATGAAAAAACTTGCAAACCTAGATAAAGTTGTTTTAAGTTCGCATTTAGGAGCTTCAACAGAAGAAGCTCAAATCAAAACTTCTCTAGAAATGGCTGAAGTAACAATTGGCTATCTACAAAGAGGAGATTTTACAAATGCAGTTAATGCAAGTGAAACAGTAGAACAAGAAGCTAAACCCACTCATTCACTATTTATCTATCATGCAGATGTTCCAGGAATGTTTGGCAAATTAGACAGTTTAATGGGAAGTCATGGGATTAATATGAGAGATCATCCTTCAAGAGAATTAGCAAAAGGAAAAGCATCAACAGTTTATCTTTTGCATCAACCAGCAACTCCAAAAGTTTTAGAAGATATAAGGGCACTAGAAGGTGTTTATAGAGCAGAAGTTTAACTTTTTTTTAGAAATATTCTATACATCAAAAAAACAATGTGCCACTCCACACTAAAGTATGGAGTTTGTGACAGGCACTTGTTTTTAGGATGCTCCAAAATTGATAACTATCTTTTAGCTAAGCTCCATAATAAATTATGGAGTTATCAATTTTGGACATATAAACAAATTCTCTTCTTATTTGAATTTTGGAAAAAGAATTGTAACTAATAAAAAGGGTTTTTTAATTTAATAATCTTTATAAAACCTATTAGTATTTCTATAAAAATGAGAAAAATTAGAACAATAATATTTGATTTAGATGATACATTATTTGATGCAAATCCTCTTACTGACCTTGCATTAAAACAAGCTATTAAGTCAATGATTAAAATTGGATTAAACTGTTCTCTAGAAGAGGGATTTCAAAAAATAAAAGAAATAATAAAAGAATATCCTTCAAAAGATAAATTTTCTGAACTTGTTAAATTTTTTGAGCCAGATAAAGAAGAAATAATAAAAGCAGGAAAAATTGTTTATTATAATGCTGATTTTGATAGTTTAGAACCTTTTCCAGATTCAAAAAAGATTTTAGATGAGCTAAAGGAAAATTATCAGTTAGTATTAGTAACTTTTGGAAGTAAATCTCAACAAAACAAAAAAATTGATGCTCTTGGAATAAGAAACTATTTTGATTATATTTACATAGATGATGATGATAATAAAAAAGAGCATTTTATTAAAATAATTGAAATTCTGAAATTAATTCCGGAAAATATACTAGTTATTGGAGATAGAATAGATAATGAAATAGAAATTGCTAATAAACTTGGTATAAAAACTATTAAGGTATTAAAAGGCAAATATAAAAATCTTGATCCAGAAAATATGAATCAAGAGGCAGATTATACTATTAATAATCTTCATGAAATTTTAGGAATTATTGAGAGTATTAAAGAACCGAAAATAGTTGCTATTGGTGGAGGAACAGGACTTCCTACAATGGTCGAAGGTTTAAGAAAATATACAAATGATTTAACAATGATTGTAAATATTACTGATTCTGGAAGAAGTTCTGGTATGCTTAGAAAAGAATTAGAGGTTTTGCCCCCAGGAGATATTAGAAACTGTCTTATAGCTTTATCAAATTCTGAAAAATTAATGTGTGATTTATTTCAATATAGATTTAATAATGGAAGTTTAAAAGGACATAGTTTTGGAAATTTGTTTATAGCTGCATTAACAAAACTAACTGGAAGTTTTGAAAAAGGAATAGAAGAAGCAAGCAAGATTTTAAAACTAAAAGGAAAAGTGCTTCCTTCAGCATTTGAGAATACTAATATTTGTGCAGAATTAGAAGATGGTAGTATTATTGAAGAAGAAAATAATATAGTAGATAGGCATAATGAAAATGTTCATTTAAGAAGTCCTATAAAACAAGTTTACTTAAAACCAGAAGTAAATGCAAATGAAAAAGCAATCAAAGAGATTGAAGAAGCAGACCTTATAGTTTTGTGTCCTGGAAGTTTATTTACAAGTATTATAACAAATTTGTTAGTAAAAGGAATTCCTGAAGCAATAAATAAATCAAAAGCAAAAAAAGTTTATATTTGTAATATCATGAGCCAGCAATGCCAAACTCATGACTATAAAGCTTCTGATCATTTAAAGCAAATAATAAAATATCTGAAAGGGACGCTAGATTATATAGTTTTAAATACAAAAAAACCAGATGAGAAATTAATTGAGGTTTATAAAAAAGAAAATGCTGGATTAATTGAAAATGATATTGAAGAGATTGAAAAAATAGGGTGCAAAATAATTGCAGAAGATTTGCTCGATAAATCTGCTGAAAAAAAGATGTTATGGGAGAAAAAAGATTTGTTGAGGCATGATTCAGATAAAACTGCAGAAATATTGATAGGGTTATTAGGCAAGGATTAAGGTTTGGATATCGATTAATTTTACATATAGATTAATTTATAAAAAACATTAACCTAAAAAATATATGAAAATAGACTTAAATAAAGGGGCTGTTTCATATAATCTTAAGTTTAAAGATATGTTTAGTTCTGTATGGCCAAAATTTTATGATAGATCTGCTATCATGATTTTAATTTCAAATATAATAATAATTTTTATGTCTTTATTCGGTAAAATAAGCATATCAGAGATTATCTGGTTATATTGGGCACAAAGTTCAATAATTGGTTTGTTTATATTTATAAAAATAAGATCTCTTAAAAAGTTCAGAACAGATAATTTATTAGTTAATGGAAAAGTTATGAAACCTGATGAACATACAAAAAAATACATCTCTTTATTTTTTGCATTTC
>CAZJPU010000122.1:0-3336 GCA_964548105.1 Candidatus Woesearchaeota archaeon
AATTGTGTTAGTTATATCAATTAACTCATCAATTATTTTTTTAGATTTTTCAGATTCTGGAAAAATAGTGTTTAAAGCAAATGATAATCGATTAATGCTTATTTGTTCTTGATTAGCAAAACTATCTAAGAACTCATCACACTCATCAATAATTTCTACTTCTGTAAAAGGTTTACGATTCATTAATAATTCTAATTTATATTTAAAGCTATTAAAAATTATAACATCAGCATTAGCATATGCAAGATATTGGTCATAATAGGGGCATCCTTTTTTTCTTTGGTGAATAATAAATTTTTTATTATATATTCCCATATAAGGTATCTTGATTGCATCTTTAAACTTTTTAATTTCATATTCTTCAGGAACAATCGGGCTCCAGTAAGGACAAACTTGAGCAATTGTCATTCTTCTAATATCTTTTATAGAATCAAAATTAGTTAGTTTTACATCTGGATTTTGTTTAATAAAATCTTTAATTCTGGGAAGATTTTTTTCTTTAATCTCCATTTTACAGGGAAGAAAATTATTATCACATGAATCATCTTTTTCAGGAGAAATAGAATCATATGACTTTCCTTCAAAAATATCAAAGAGTTTTGCATTTTTTTCACTAATAACTACTTCAGAAGGTTTTGGTTGTAGGGTTTTCTCTTGTAAAAATTTACATTTAAAATTTTTTCTACCAACTATTGATTGGATAGTTAATCTTGATGGGGTTTTTTTGTTGTTGTTTAATTCAGGATATTTGTCAAGATCTGGAAAATTATCAATTGAAAATCTCTCGCTTTTCATAACATATTTATCATTTGTATAATCTTGAATATATTGTCCTTGCAAAGATTTTATTGGAACAATAATTGAGGTTTTTCCTAATTTTCTTGCAAGATTTAATGCAATGGCAGAATTATGCACTATTATCCCATTAGCAATAAAATTATGTTGTTCTGGGACTTCTAAATCATAAGTGAGATCATTTTTAACATACTCTACAGATTTTATTTTATCCCACAAAAGATCTTTATTGCATAAGAACGATAAATTCTTGTCTTTTACATAGCTGTTTATTTTTGTAAGATGCTCTCTTAAGAAATCTATCTTTCCTTGCATGAAGACACAGGGAGTTTTTACTAATTTGCTTTTTTTTATTTTCTTATAACCCTTATTTTTTCTCAAACTTTCTATTTTTTCATAATTTAAAAATCTATCTAGCTGATTATAACTATATCCTTTATTTTTTAGATATTCTCTAATAATTCTTGGAACCTTATCTATATTTGTAAACTTATGAATCTTTGTTTTTTTATACAACTCCTGTGCAATTTTTTGCTTTCTTCCTATGAATTCAATATATTTTATGAACTCTCTAACATTTTTATGATTAGATATAGTAATTCTTTTAGAATAGTCTGGGTTTTTTCTAAATTTTTTAGAAGTTATTGTATGTTGTATTCCAAATCTTAAAAGCAAGATAGAGATATCCCTTATTAATCTATCAGAGATTGAAGTGTATTCAATAATTATCTTATTTTCTTTTTTAGATTTTCCTATTCTTTTATAGATAGTTCCATCACAAGAGAATAACCTGCTAAGAAAAAGTGCTATTTTTTTGTTTTCTAAATTAAAAATTATTGGAGGTACAAATTTTTGATTTGATTTTTTTCCATCTAATCCGTGATTTCTTATAAACAATCTCAGTTTATTGGTTGTACCAAATCGAGTATCTTTATTATAAAAAGAGATATTTATGTCATCTCCTGAATAGCTTTTTATTTTTCCATCAGGAAAGAGTTCTTTTAAAGCATTTTTATAATCTGCCCTTATAATCGGATTTTGTTTAGGGTTTTGATAATATGAAGGAGAGCCTGCCTTGTCTCCTAGCTTTCCTTCTGCTATTAGGTGTGCTAATACTTTGATTTCGTTATCACTACAATCGTGATTAGTTTTTAAATTTAGTTTGTTTGGTAAACATATATATGAGTTTAATGAGAGTTTTTCTAAGGGCATCCATTCTATTCCGTTCTCAGTTAATGTTAGAAAAGGGTGGTTTTTTGAAACAATTATTTCCCTACCTGTCCTAGTTTTTAATTTGTATAATTTCTTTTTTCCAGTTTTTCTTACATTTTTAAAATTAGACTCTACTATCTCTCCATTCTTATTAACAGAAAAAATCCTTCCCTTTTTTTCTGTTAAGTCTGAGATTTTATAATAACTAAAATAATCTTCATCATCAGGTTTACAGAATACAAGGGTATCTTTCTCAAGACATTTTCCAGTTCCACACATGCCTTTTATTAAAATTATTTTATTTCCTTCTTTAATTGCTTCTAAGACTTCTCTAACTATGTCTGCCTGAGTTTTTCCATTAGAAAAAAGCAAAGGGTCCAAAAGTTTCTTATTTTTATAAAGGCTCCACATCTTAAAAATCAGAATTTAAATTGTAAAATTTATAGATTACTGTTTAAATCTTTTTGTTCTTCTTTTTTTTGATAATTATTATTGTTATTCTTATTCTTGTATTCACAAATAGCTTGTTCTGAGTTAGTACATTGATTTTTAAATTCACACCAATTACAAAGGCATCCTGGATTTGCTGGAAACTCTTTAGTTGATTCAATTTTATTAATTAAATTAATAATTTCATTTTTTAAATTTTCAAGTTGTTCAGGGGTTCTTTTTGAAACAAACTGTTGATTAAAATCTAAATAATGCCATACTAAATAAACCTCTTTAACATTTTCAAATAAATTTCTTATTCCCATAGAATAAAGGGCAAGTTGCCTATCTTTATCTAACTCTTCCTGGCTTTTTAATGAACCTGCAGTTTTATAATCATGGACTTCAAAAATATTACTCTCTTTATTATGAACAAGTCTATCAATAAAACCTATTAATTTATATCTTCCTTCAGGATCAAGAGTAATAATAATCTTTTTCTCTGTTTCAATAGTATTATCTTTAAATGGTTTATGTTTAACAAAATAATCTGCTAAAAATTTAATCCCTTTATTAAAATAATGTTGAGCATCATATTCTTCTTTGACAATTTCTATTTCACTAGTAAAATCCTGATTCCAGGACATTATGTAAAATTCAATAACATCGTCTAATTCAAATGATCTTTCTTTGATATTACTATAAATCCATTCTAGTGTTTCGTGAACCTTGTTTCCTAAAAAACCTTCTATTGTTTGTTTTATTTCTGGTTTAAGTTTATCAATATATCTAAATTTAAATTTAAGAGGGCATTGTTCAAACGTTGTTAGTCTTGAATGAGAGTAGAGTACCATTTTTTTCACCTGTTTAAAAACATGTAATTTTAATAATAAGAGCTGT
>CAZJPU010000123.1:0-3312 GCA_964548105.1 Candidatus Woesearchaeota archaeon
TATGATAAAAGGGGATTTAATAAATCAACTTGAATTCAATCAGAGTGTTGTTATTTTATATGAAGATTTTCCTGCAATAAATGCAGGATTAAAAGGATCAATTATTGAAATCAATGGAGATCAAACAAAAACATATAGTGAATTTGAGGAAGTTATGGAATTGTATAATCCTGGAGATGAAATAAGTTTAAAGACAAAATTTGGAGATGAAATTCTAGAGTATAATATTATTTTTGCTGAGAATCCCTATAGGGAAGGTAAACCACTTATTGGAGTTTCGAATTCAATAATGAAAACTAATATAGCAGAAAATATTGCTTTAGGTCTTTTCAAAGATAAATTTACAGAGTATAAAGTTACAAATGAACTTTTAGAGTTTTTGTATTATCTTGCTTTTTGGATTATGTTGCTAAACTTTTTAGTTGCACTGTTTAATATGCTACCATTTTCTATACTTGATGGTGGAAGATTTTTTATGCTTAGTGTTTGGGGAATTACAAAAAATGAAAAAATCGGAAAATTGGTTTCTAGATGGGTTGGAATTCTCATATTAGCAATGTTTGCTTTAATGATGCTTGGTTGGTTATTTGGTTGGTTATCTGGACTTCTTGGTTAAATTTCTTAATTTTAAGAAAGAGGATATTTTCTAATGCAAACATAGATTTTTTAAACAAACTTATTTTCTTAAGTTTATGTTATCAGAAAAACTTATAAAATTGTTAAAAAAACAACACTATATAATTGTTGGAAATCATTCTGGAATTCAGGTATGCAGATGGACAAAAAAAAGTTTGTTAGATGATGGTGTTTGTTACAAAGAAAAATTTTATGGAATAAAGAGTCATCTTTGTTGTCAGATGAGTCCTTCTGTTATTTTTTGTGAAAATAAGTGTTTGCATTGCTGGAGAGCTATTGAATTAACCTCGGGTAATAATATGAATAAAATTAAAATTGATAATCCTAAGGAGATTATTAAAGGAAGTATAGAAGCGCAACAAAAATTAATAAATGGATTTAAAGGAAATAGTAAGGTTAATATTAAAAAATTTGAAGAAGCCCAAGAACCAACACAGTTTGCGATTTCATTGATTGGAGAACCTACCCTATATCCTAAAATTGGCGAACTTATTAGTGAATTAAGAAAGCAAGGAAAAACAAGTTTTTTAGTTACAAATGGTTTGCAGCCAGAGGTTTTAAAAAAATTAGATAAAGAAAATAAATTACCCACTCAAATTTATATTTCATTAAATACTCCTAATGAAAAATTATATATTCCATGGCATAGAAGTTCTGTTAAAAATGCTTGGAAAAAGTTTAATGAAAGTTTAGAATTATTTTCAAAACTAAAAACAAGGACGGTTATTCGTATGACATTAGTTAAGAACTCAAATATGAAGCCAGAATATGTTGAAGAATATATTGAATTAATAAAAAAAGCAAATCCCGATTTTATTGAAGTTAAGGGTTTTATGTCTGTAGGTTATGCAAGAAATAGGGAGGGGATGGGTTATGATGCTATGCCCACAAATGAAGATATCAGAGATTATGCAAAAAAGATTGTAGATTTATTAAAAAAACAAGATTATAAAATTCTTGATGAACATGAATTTTCAAGAGTTGTTTTGATTGGAAAAGATAAGAGGAAAATGAAAATTAAAAAAAGTGAGATTTAATCTTTTTTAACAGTATAAAGATCTTTATTTTCTAAATGAATTAAAGCCATTCGTGTTGCAATTTTTGTGCATTCTTTTCTATCTAATCTTTTATTAGTTAAAACACTAATTGCACCCCCTTTAGACCCTAAATCTCCCTCTTTATCTAGGCCCATATGCTTAAATGCCTGGATTATATCTAATCCTTTTTCAATAACAAGATTTATCGCTTCTATTGGATATTCAAATAAAGGAGCAGAACCTACATGAAATTCTTTTCCATCATAAATAACACAAAAATCAGTATTCATAAATCCTGTTTTTGTTTCTGGAACTTCTATTAAACCAGATTCATGACCCACACTATAATCACAATCATTAAAACAAGCTAAAGCCCTATTTTTTGCACCTTGTATTGTCTCTTGAATTGATTTAGGCTGATCAGAAACTCCTGATTCAACGCCCACCCCCGTAACCTCTGCTTCTGAGAATAAAGGGTATTCTAATAATGTTTCTTTAACTGCATTTACTTTTACAGGATTTTTTGAACCAATATTAATTTTCATGTTTTAAGTAAAAAAAAGTTGTTTATAAAAATTTGGTTTGAAAATTTTAAGGTTTATTGGAGATATTGATAATCTTTATATAGTAATTTTGAGATATTTTATTAAGATGAAAGATAAAGGAAATCATTTAACAGTTTCCCAAGAGCTTGAATTATTGTCCTCATTAGAAGCACATGGCTCAGTTCCTCTAAAGTTTTCTTATTTAGGAGAGGGATATCTAAAATGGATAAGCCTTGCTAAAATGAGTAGAGAATCTGGAGGTGTTGAACAAATTGAAAATGATATTTTAATTCAAAATTTGCCATTTATTTTTAAGAGTTTAAAAGATACAAATGCTCAGGAGTTTAATATTGTAGATTTGGGGTGTGGTGATGGAAAACCTATTGAATCTGTATTTTCTTACTTAAAAAAAGAAGGATTTTTTGAAAAATACAAGATAAATTACATTCCTATTGATATTAGTCAGAATATGCTTGACTATGCAACAAAATTTATCTCAAGTAAATTTGATTTAGAAACTAAACCTCATTTAATTGATTTTGAAAAGGGAAGTTTTCCAGAGATCTTAATTAGTTCTGGAGATAAGAAATCATATAATTATTGTTTTTTTCTTGGAAACACTCTTGGAAACTTTTTAGATACTGGAAGAGTCTTATCAAACTTTAAAGATTCATTATTTTCAACAGATTATCTAATTATTGGAAATGAATTATCAAACCTTCATGCGATTAATAAAATAATTGAATATTATAAAGATAAAGCTGCATATGATTTAGTTATTACTACCTTAAAATATTATGGATATCATGATTCAGATGGAGAGTTTAATGTTAGATGGAATGAGGGTAAAAAACAAATAGAAGGATATTTGGTTTTAAATAAAGATGTACAGTTTAATATTGCAAACTCAAAAATAAATTTTGAAAAAAATGAAGAAATCCTCTTATTCATTAGTAAAAAATTTGTTGAAGAAGATTTAATACAAATCTTTAATGAAATAGGCTTTAGAATTCATCTTTTTACAACAAACAAAGAAAAAAGACACTGCATTTTAAGCATAAATCCTAGTAGATATAAAACAAATTAATTAAAAT
>CAZJPU010000124.1:0-3301 GCA_964548105.1 Candidatus Woesearchaeota archaeon
ATAATTCTTCTTTAGCTATATTTAATGGCCTTTTTATTGAAGATTGAGTTAGGAAAGTTATTTCTCCTTTGGTAGATTTTGATGATAAAATTTTTTCAAATTCTGAAGATAAAAAAGGTTCAGGAAAGTCAGATAAAGGAGCAAGATACCCATAAGAACATAGTTTTGCCCCATTATTAAAAAATTCTAAAAATAACGAGAGTATTTCTTTATCTTCTAATTTCTTTATCTTATTTTGGTTATCTCTAAATAATTTTATTATTCTTTCTCCAATTTTAATTGACTCTTTGATAGAATGTTTAATTGGTAACTTATTGGTAATTATTAAATTTTTAATATTTTTTTGAGCTTGTTTATATCTTTCTTTTTCAAAACAAAATTTTAGTTCATAATCTTTTATTATACCTGCCATATTACCAAATGTTTTTACATTACATGTTTTAAGTAATTCTGAGCCATACCATCCCTTAGCATGAATAGACATTGTAGTTGGTGTTGCATTAATATCGGTATATAAATGGGTTAATTTGATATTTTTTTTATCAAATTTATTAGATTCTTCTGCTTTCTTTAATATTTTAATTATTCCTTTGTTTGCATTTACTTCAACTAAATCTCCTGTGTTTAAAACTTGCATTGAATGTAAACATCCAACTATGCAAGGAATTTTTAATTCTCTGGAGATTATTGCTGCGTGACTTGTGATTCCTCCTTCATCTGTAACAATTGCGCTTGCTTTTTTTGCAATTACCATCATATTTGGTTGAGTCATTGTTGTAACTAGTACTTCGCCTTGTTGGAATTGTTTTATTGCTCCTTTTAAAACTTCAATATCTCCGGGTATGATCTTTCTAACTTTTCCAGTATATTTTCCAAGGTTAGCTGTTTGGCCTTTTATTTCTTTATTTTTTTCAGGTTTTTTTATTCTTTTATTAAATAAATCAGTTGCAGGTTTTCCAGATAAAATTTTAATATAGTCTTTTCCTATAGAATCTATTGTATAGGCTTTTTTTCTTTCTTGAATTGTCTCTTGTATGTTCTCTTTGTAATTTTCTTGCAATAATTGTTCAACTTCTGGTGGAAAAATATACCAAACAAAATCATTTATTTTAAGATTAAGAGTTTGTGCAAGTTTTTTCCAGAAATTTCTAGATAAATAATATGATCCTACATAATAGGACTTAATATCCATTCTCCTTATAGATTGTTCTTGCAATAATTTAGATAAGTATAAAATTTGTTCTTTATCTTGTTTGTCTTTTATTTGATTAATAATTTCCTGTTGTTTTTCTTTTAATTCTTGTTTTTCTTGATTTGTTTGTTTTAATTTTTTAGAATAATTTGTTTCATGTTCTTTAGAGAGTTCTTTTAGAAATTTTATAACTTCGGATTCATCATATAATCCATAAACTAACCAAGGATATTTTGATGCATGGTTTAAAAATTGATCTTCTGTAGGGTTTTCTTCAATTAATTTTGTAAAATCAAGTTGTTCTCTTTGGATATCATCTAATTCAATTGAACTTGTTAAACTAGCAAAAATTTTAGGCCAGTTGTCATAATGATATTTTCTTAATATTTCTATTAATTTTTGTTCAATTGCAAAACTTGGTTCAGGTCTTGTGCTTCCGAAATAACCTATTGCATCTCTTTGATATTCAGTAAATTTTTTATGATATTCTAATAATTCTTGTCTTGAAGCATTTGAATAATCTTTTTTCTCTACTTTTCTAATCCAATTCCACCAATTTTTAGATTCTCTTTCAAAATTTCTTACATATTCTTTATAATACTCTGGATTAAGGTAGTTTTTACTATCTATGAGTTTGGTTTCTTCAACTTCGGTTAAATCCATATAAGTTGTTAAAACTTTTCCATCAAAATATGAAAAAGAGCCTTTACCAGGAAAAACAAGGTCATTTCTTTCTATTAAAAAGTTAGGAGTTCCCCAAAATGCAGGAATAATTGGTTCAGTTGCCCACATGTAAATAAATTCTTTATTTTCTTTGTCCATTTTACTTTTCAGAATTTCTTTTTAATATTTTAACTACCCCCTTATTTGCATCAACTTCAACTAAATCTTTATCATTTGCTCTTAAATTATATTTTGTTAAAGAACTATTTAATTTGTGTTTTTTTTTTGAGAATCTTCTATATCTTCTTCTAATTTCTCAGTTTGTTCATCTGTATTTGACAATTCTGTTAAGGTTGTAATGGGTCTAGATTGAGTTATATAAATCTGGTTATTTTCTCTTGCCCATTCAACATCAACTGGAAAACCATAATGATCTTCAATTTTTTTAATTAATTTTGCAAGTTTAATTACTTCTTCATCAGTTATAACTTGCTTGTTTGCTTCTTCACTGTTTAAATCCTTCCAGATATTTCCACCTTCCTTATCATTTTTACGATATAATGCTTTACTTTGTTCTGAAATATTTTTATCAATAATTTTCCAATCTTGTTTATCAACGATATAAGAATCTGGTGTAATTTGACCTGAAACAATTGATTCACCTAAACCCAGTCCTGCTTCAATTATTATGTGATTATAATCTTGAGTTACTGGGTGAACTGAAAAACTTATTCCCGATTCTTCAGAATTAACCATTTTTTGAATAACTACTGCTACACTAACCTTTTGTTTTTGTAGTTTTTGTTCAAATCTGTAAAATATTGCTCTAGGAGTAAATAAGGATGCCCAACACTTTTTTACATTTTTAAGTATATCTTCATTAGTTGTATTAAGATAAGTATTAAGTTGTCCAGCCCAAGCAGCTGATGCAGAATCTTCTGCAGTTGCACTTGATCTTACTGCAACAAATTTGGTATCTAAGTCTTTGAATGATTCAAGAATAGCTTTTTCAATATTTTCTGGTGTTTCTGCATTAATAATTAAAGATTGTATTTTCTCACTTGCTTGTTCTACTGTATTAATATCATCAGGGTTGACTGTATCTAATATTCCATCAATTTCAATTTTTAAGTTATTACCTTCTGAATATTCTCTTCCAATAAATTCCTCAAAAGCACCTGAGAGTATTACAAAACCTGGTGGAATAGATATTCCAGCATTTGTCATTTCTCCAAGAGATGCTCCTTTACCTCCCGCTAAATCTACATTATTTTTAGTTATTTTTTTGAAATTTCTTGTGATTTCCATTATTTTTATAGAAAAATAAGGTTAAATAATGTTTCGGTTGGGGGTGTTGTCTGGAATAGATTGATTTGACTCTTTTGTTATTAAATTTATATTTCTTCCACCCTAATTAATGAGGCGGAAAAATCAAATTCTTAAGAG
>CAZJPU010000125.1:0-3292 GCA_964548105.1 Candidatus Woesearchaeota archaeon
TCTCCAAAACAACTTGCTAAAGGATCAGAAAAAATAACAAATGAAAAAGATTTATTGCCAATAATTAAAGAGATTATAAAAAATAATCAAAAAACTGTTACAGATTATAAAAATGGGGAAGCAAAAGCCTTAAATTTTCTTATAGGTCATGTAATGCAAAAAACACAGAAACGAGCAGATTATCAAATTGTCAGGAAAATTTTAGAAAAAGAACTTAAATAATATAAGTTCATAAATATAAATCCTTAAATATGATTCTTACTTATCTTTATGATGCCAGAACCTCGAAAACCTTTTCCTGCAATAGAGAAGTTAATTATTTCTGCTTCAAATCAAAATGCTTCAGATCTTCATCTCAAAGTAGGATATAAACCTATTTTTAGAGTTGGTGGGAGACTTATTCATGTAGATACAATGGCGCTTAGTGAAACAGGAGTAGATTCTATTCTTAAGGGACTTCTTAGTGAAAAACAACAAGCTACTTTCTCTGAAAATGGTAATCTAGATTCCTCATTTGAATTAAATACTCCTGAAGGAAGAAGAGTCAGATGTAGGGTAAATGTTGGAAAAGATCATAATGGAGATAATCATAACAGCCCTTATGCATCTATAAGAATTATTCCTAATGAAATAATGAAAGTTGAAGATATTGGTTTTCCCTATGATATATGGAAAGACGTTGTAAATCTAAGAAGGGGCTTAGTTTTAGTAACAGGGGTTACAGGTTCTGGTAAAACAACAACTCTTGCATCCCTTGTACAAAGAATTAATGAAACACGACAAGACCATATATTAACAATTGAAGATCCTATTGAATATGTTTATGAACCTAAAAAAAGTATAATTTCCCAAAGAGAAGTAGGAATAAATGTTCGTTCTTTTGGAGATGGAGTTAAATATGCTTTAAGACAAGATCCAGATATAATTCTTATTGGTGAAATTAGAGATGCTGAAACTGCTGAAAAAGCTTTAGAAGCAGCAGCAACAGGTCATTTAGTTTTTTCTACATTACACACAAAAAGTGCTGCAGATACAGTCAGAAGATATGTTAATATGTTTCCTCCAGAAGATCATAATAATATTAGAAATTCTCTTGCAACTACATTAGAATATGTACTTACACAACAACTTATTCCTTATGACAAAGGAGAGAAAAAAAGGGTAATGGCAATGGAAGTTATGAATGTAGGAGAATCCTCAGCAATTAAAAATCATTTAAGGGAAGAAAAATACCATCAAATCACCAGTGTTATGCAAACTGGAAGAGCCCATAAAATGGTAACAATGGATGCTAGACTTAAAGAACTTCATAAAAACGGTAGGATTTCTAGAGAAGATGCAATTACTTATGCTCATGATCTAGAGGCTATGAGAAAATCTTTTGAAGAATAATAATTCATTCTCAATCAAATAACTTTTTAAATCAATTTCTTCTTAATTTAACATAAAAAAGAGGATAATGATATTACTACCATTTTTTGGAGCTTTGTTAGAAGCTGCCGGCATGATTATTGAAAAAAAAGTTTTATTAAAACATAAAATTAATTATAGAAATTATAGTGTTTATGGTTTTCTTGCAATGGTTATTGTTATGATTCCTTTAATTTTCTTTTTCTGGAATATTAAACCTAAAGCAATGCAGTTAACAAATATCTTAATTTTTCTTTCTGTTGTTTTTATTTCAGTTCTTGCAAATCTTCTCGCTCTTTATTCATTGAAAAGAGAGAAAATATCAGAAATTGAACCTATTAGACTAATGCAACCCTTATTTACTATTCTTCTTGCTTTTATTTTTAGTTTTTTCTTTGTAGAATATGCTTCAGAAGGAAGTCCAATAATACTCATCTTAGCTTTAGTTGCAAGTATTGCATTAATTGCTTCTCATATTGAAAAACATCATTTGGTTTATAATAAATATATTATTGCGGCTCTTATTGGAAGTTTTTTATTTTCATTAGAACTAGTTATATCAAAATCAATACTTATTTATTATAATTCATTAACCTTTTATTTTCTAAGATGTCTTGCTATTTTTTTAATTACTTGGGCTATTTTTCATCCTAATATAAAACCACTTAAAAAGAAAAATACAGGAGTTCTTATTTTCCTTGGTGCAATAACTGCGGTTTTTTATAGATTAGTTGTTTATTATGGTTATCTTAATCTCGGAATTATGTTTACTACACTTGTTTTTATTGTAGCACCTATTTTTGTTTATATTTTTGCAAGAATTTTCTTAAAAGAAAAAATAAATCTCAAACAAATAATTGCTTCAGTGATAATAATTGCGTGCGTTGTTGCAGTGATTTTTTTTAAATAATCAAAAAAACAATGGGGCACCACACCATAAATGGTGTGGTTTGTGACAGCCCCTTGTTTTTAGGATGCAGGAAAATTCCCAAAAGGAATTTTCTGCACAGAAAATTATTACCAATAATTTTCCTGTGCTCAGAAATTAACCACCAAGATTGCATCCACTTACTGAAATAAGTGGTTTAATTTCTGACATCAAAAATTTTAAATCTTAGTAATTTCTTTTTGGATTCCAGTTGTAACTACTAATTCATAATTCTTAGTAATATAACAATCTATCTCACTTCTTATTCCAAATTTATTTTCAAAATAAATTCCAGGTTCTATAGTAAATGGGATTCCTAACATTATTTTTTTATCAGATTTTTTTGAAAGATTAAATGTTTTTCCATGACAGTAATAATATCCTAAACAATGCCCTAAACCATGAATAAAAAATTCTTCTAAATTCAAGGTTTTGAAATAATCTCTAGAAACTTTATCAACTTCACATCCTTTGGGAATTATTTTCTTTTTTAAATTCTCTTTTATAAATTCAAGTGCAAGGTCTCTTGATTTTATAACCTTATTAAAAGTATCTTGAATTTTCTTAGGAACTTCATTACCTGTATAACCCATCCAAGTAATATCTGCAAAAAATCCTCCGTTTCTAAACCTTCCCCAAATATCTATCATTACTAAACTATTTTTCTCAATCACCTTAGAATTCTTATCTGCAAAATAATGCATAAAACCACAGTTTTCATTTACAGCAACTATTGGGCAATCTTTATCACTTAGAATTCCTTCATCTTCAAACTCAGATAAAATAAATTGTTTTACATCAAATTCATTAATCTTTCCTATATTTTTTTTGATAAACTCAAAAGTTCTATCTTTAATAAGGCCTAATTTTTTAGCTGCTATTTTATGGTTTTTAATATCAATTCCTTCGTACATGCCCTCCTTGAATTTTTAAGGGTTTATTAAATTAACTGTG
>CAZJPU010000126.1:0-3066 GCA_964548105.1 Candidatus Woesearchaeota archaeon
TTTGCTTAAAAATAAAATTACAGATCATTTACAAATTAGATTAAGAAAAAAAAGTCTTTCTTAATTAATCTTTTTTGAAAAGAGTTTAAATTATTCAGATTAACCTAAAAATTTAAAAACCCCTTTTTCATAATATTTTAAATCTTAAAAAAAGAGTTCTGATAATTTTATAATAAAATAAATAGAAAAAAAATGAAACAAGAAACTCAACAATATCATCCTGTTTTTGCTAATCTAGTATATTCTAAAGAGATTCAGGTAGATAATATGGAAGGGAATGGAGAGATTACAAAGGTTCCTGTTATGGAAACAATTTTATTAAGTAGATATGCCGTACCTTCTGAAGAACAGGTAGTTGAATATTTAATAAAAAAAACAAGAGAGGTTGATAGTATTGGATCAATTGAACTTCCAGGAGCAGTTGCTCAAGCTAATATTCGGAATAGAAGATCAGAATTAGAACAAAGAATTATGGGACTTCCAGATTCTATAAGGAGGCATATTATTGCAAAACAAGAAAGCTGTATGGAATTTGTCAGAAGGAATACATTAGCTCCTGTAATTACAGAAGGAGAACCTGGAATCCAAATTTTACAGCTTCAATATGGGATAATTCCAAAACAAATCATAGACAGAGCTCAAAAAAAAGGTGAGGTTAATGATGCAGGGTGGTATAGAAATGCTTTTTCACATCAGAGCTTAAAAATTATGAGATGTGGAGAAATGTGGTCTAGGGATTTAAATCTTGGAGAAGAAGGACTTAGAGAAAGAGTTCATACAGATAAAACATCAAAAATTATGAGCAATACTAATTATACGCCTGAAGAAATGGGAGAGGTTTTAGAACAAGTAAAAACAGTTACAGATTTTGTTTATGAAAATTTTTCAACCCCTGTACAGGTTGCTGAATTAACAGATGTTTCAGAAGAAGTACGTGAAAAATTAACATTGCAACCAGTAGTAGGATTACATGAATATATTAACGCTAAGAGGATAGAAGAAGCAATATCTCAAACTGTGTAAGATGGTCAAGGATTTCCTCCAGGCATTAAATAAAAACAATTGAATTAGATAAATTTTAGTACTGAATAGTTAGAATTTTTGTGAGAAAAGTTTAAAAAAGAAATTTAACAAAACATTTCATGGAAAAGGGAATGATTTTAGGAACTATTGTATTAGTCTTGATTTTTATCAGTGTTTTTGTTTTAGTTATTGTTCCAGGTGTTGATTCTGATACTAATAATGTAAAAACTATTCCTCTTAACAAAGAAGGTCTTAGTAAAGAAAGTTTTACTAGGGGAAATTATCAGATTAAAACTAGTTGTTATGAATCTGTTATGCATGTAAAAGGAGTTCCATGTTATAAAGGATTATTGCAGGTAAAAGGAGTTCCATGTTATAAAGGATTATTGCAGGTAAAAGGAGAATCAGATCTTCAAGGATTACCACAAGTAAAAGGAGATTGTGAAGTAAAATCTTCTAGATGTTCTCTTGATAAAAATTCTAACACTAGAACTTGTTATGATTCTGTTACACAAGTAAAAGATGAATCAGATTCTCAAGGATTATCACAAGTAAAAGGAAATTGTGAAGTAAAAAATTCTAGATGTTTAAATTAGATTTAACTTAATTAATCATTCTTAGTATTTTATATTGTTATAAAATAAAATAATTCTATAATTATATCTACACAAGAAAAATAATCTAGGAATTTGAATATCCAAAGAGTTTTAAAACTCCTTTTTTTAGTAATTTCATGGTTAAACAGAAAAAAATTGGATTAGCATTAGGAAGTGGTGCTGCAAGAGGGTATGCCCATATAGGAGTGCTAAAAGTTTTAGAAAAGAATAATATTCCTATTGATCTTATTTCAGGATCTAGTATTGGTTCAGTAGTTGGTGCTTTATATGCTGAAAATCCAGATATCAAAGAATTAGAAAAATATGCTAAAACTATTTCTTGGAAAAAAATGATTGATGTAACAATTCCAAGGTATGGATTGATAAAAGGGGATAAAATAGAAAAGACATTAAGAGAAAAACTCGGAAATAAAACCTTTGGGGATTTAAAAATTCCATTGTATGTATCTGCGTTAGATTTAGAAACTCAGGAAGAAATTATTTTTAATAAAGGAGATGTTGTTAAAGCAGTTAGGTCTAGTATATCTATTCCAGGAATTTTTAATCCTGTAATAAATAATAATCGGGTTTTAGTTGACGGTGGCATTATTGATCCTCTTCCAATAGAAATACTTAGAAAAATGGGGGCAGATATTATAATTGCAGTTAATATAACCCCTTTAACAAAAAACCCTAAAATTTCAATTGAAGAAAGTATTAATGAAAAAGAAACAAAAGAAACACCAAATATAACAAAAACAATTTTTAAAGTACTCCAAATTTTAGAGGAAAATACCACAAGAAATATTCTAAAAAAAACTGATGCAGATATAATAATCTCTGCAAATCCTAAAAAAATTAATCTTATTGATTTTCACAAGATGGATGAAGCAATTAAAGCAGGAGAAGAATCTGCACTTCAATCTATTGATGAAATAAAAAGACTTACTAAAAAAACCAGAAGGGGTTTTTTTGGAAGGGTTTCAGAATTACTATCCAAATAATCTCTTCCAGAAACTTTTCTTTGAATTTTCTGAAATTTTGATTACTTCAACAGGATTATTTTTTTCATCAAGTATCTTATAAGTTATCTGGGGTTTTTCTTTCATTGAAGGCGCTTTAACTGCAAGTTGTTTGTTAGCAAATTCTATTGCATTACTAACAGATATTTTTGAGTATCCTTGAGTTATTAAAGCATATTTTAAGGCATCAAGAGTATAACCTTTAGAAAGATTTTTAATAATGTAATCTGCTAATTGGTAAACTGGTTCTTTTGGTTTATGCATGCTAATTACAAGGCTCAAACATTATTTAAAAAAATTTGTATACTGGTGTTCTTCAGTGTTGTCTGGAATAGATTGATTTGACTCTTTTGTTATTGAATTTATATTTCTTCCACCCTAATTAATGAGGCGGAAAAATCAAATTCTTAAGAGGAATCAATACC
>CAZJPU010000127.1:0-3040 GCA_964548105.1 Candidatus Woesearchaeota archaeon
TTTAATAAGTTCAAAAAATTCTAAGATAGAATGATCTTGAATTATCTTTTTTATAATATTATCTGATTCTTCTTGTAAAACGGTTTTTAGAATAGCTTTATAGCTTTTTTCTTTAGTTATTTTTTCAAGAAGTTCTTTTTTTTCAGTGAGTTTTACTCTTCTTAAAGATAGATAAATTCCTCTATCTCTTATACCAATTATTTTACATACAATTTTTTTCCCTGGAACCACATAATCTCTTAAATTTCTTATTCTTCCAGGAGATATTTCAGAAGTAGTTATTGTTCCTTCTCCATTATCTTGAATTTTTACAAATACTGTTGTTCCTATTATTTTTTCTACAGTACAAAGTACTATTTGTCCTTCTTCTAATTCAGTTTCCATAGGGATAATGTGAATTTTAGGATTATAAATGTTGTGATTGATGTTTTTAAATCCAATAGTATTTATAAACTGTTAATTTATGTTTTTTAGATGATAAGGGGACTTAATGAAAAGCAAGTTGAGGAAGCTAGTAGATTGTAGGAGGCAAAAAATAATGAGCTTCAAGGGTTTCCATATAGTCCTAAACAATTCTTAGATAAAATTGATTTTAGATTTTTTATTGATTGGATAGGTGAGGAGAGAGTTAATAAAAAAACGTGTGTTCCTCCTGAGGAGAATTACCATGGCGAAACTCTTCAAAAATATCTTGAAGATCATAGTATTTCTGAATTAGTAGATAGGTCATATGATTTTTTTCATAGTTATGATGGAAGAGAATGGGCGATTGATAAAACTTTGAGCATTACAGGGCATTCTTGTTGGACAATAGATTCTGATGGAGAATCTTGGAAACCGAGATCTGATCATCTTTTTTTTTGGGGTTCTGAAGAAGCTACTGGAATTGAAAGAACTGTTTAATTTAAAACTTCAACTATTCTTGCGAGTTGAAGATTATAAATGAGGGATTGTAAGTTTTATATATATGTTTTTCTTTATTGTATGATGGGAGTTTAGAGGGACAGTTATTATTTGATCTTAAAGAAGAGGAAATAAATGATGAAAAAAGAAATTTAAAAAATTTGGTTTATGCTGTAGTAGGTATAAATCTAGTTTCTGGTTCTTGTCTTTTTGTAGTTGGTAATTCAATTATTAATCATTATTCTAAGATAAATGAATTTGTTGGAAATGTTGTAGCTAGTTACTCAATTAGTGATTCTTATCTTGAATTAGGAGAGTTTATAAGAAATCTGTTTTAATTCAAAACTTCAACTATTCTTGCTTTTATCTCTGCTTTACCGCCTTTAGGCTCAGCCATTATAGTATCACAAATTAAGCATTTTACTTTAGTTGTTGCTCCTTCAAATATTGTTTGTTCGTTTTTGCAACTCTGGCAACGAACTTTAATAAATCTGTACTTTCCCATAAAAAAATATAGATAATAGGTTTTTAAAGCTTATTATATCTTAATTAACTCAAATTCAAGTTCTTTTTTAACAAGATCAATAAATTTTTGTTCATCTTTTTTGTTAATAGTTCCTCCTGCGGCTTTTTTATGACCTCCAGATTGGCCGTATCCTAAGCAGTTAATTATCGAATCCATTAATTTTTTTAGATTTCTTGGAGATTTGGGGTTTCTTCCTACTATTCTTGTAGAGATTTTTATTTTATCTTCATTATAAGCCATTGCAACAATTATTGTTCCTTCCTTATAAACTGATGAAAATGATAATATAGATGCTAAAGTTCCTATTATTGTATCTTTAATTTTATCTTTGGTATTAATTATAACATATTCTCGACCTTGAATTTTTCCATTTTGTTCAATATATCTTAAACCTGAAATGATATGTTGTTTATATTTTACATAAATTCTTTCTGCTTTTTTTCTTGCATTATGATTTCCAAGACAAAGCATTAGTGCTATTTCAGGTTTATCCATTCTACTACAAGCATTAATCATTGCAGAAAGTTCTCTTGCATCTTCAATTTTATTAAAAAATTTAATAAGATAAAGATTTCCAAGATGTTCAGAAGTTTTTTCATTAGAAGCAAGTCTTAACATAACTGCAGTTACTAATCTTTTCATTTCAATTTCATTAAGATCAATAAGAGCCTTATAACCTCTTCCTATTTTCTCAATTCCAGCTTCCTTAAGAAGTTCATATGTTCCTTTAGAATCTCCTGTAACTCCTGGAATAAAAGGTCTTGAACTATATTCTAGGGTCTTATCTAGAGGTCTTGTAGAAGGATAGAGTAAAAGTCCTTTTTTAATTTTGACATCAGCTTCTTTAATTATCTTATCTCTTGTTTTATTTATTTCTCGTTCCATTACGTCTCCTACCATACCAATAATTGCTAGACGAGAGAGATCTTTATTTTCTTCAGAAATTGATCTAGAGATTAGATAGATTAGTTCTGCACTGCATAAATTCTCAGAATCTTTAAAAAGATGTGGATTAATCATATTGATAGATTTTGGGATTTTTGAAGCTAGTTCGTGATGGTCAATAATAAAAATTTCATTTTTTGTTTGTGATAGTTGTTCTAGGCTACTAGAACCTAGATCAAGAAGGATAACTATTTTTTCTTCTGGAAAATTTTTAATTTCATTTTCATCAAGTGTCTTAATTATTTTTATTGAAAACTGAATCCCTAATCTTTCAAGAGTTTTTGAAAAAATTGCTGCAGAAGTAATACCGTCAGTATCAAAATGACTAATTACATGAATTTGTTTGTTTTGAATTCTTTCAAGTAACAACTCTGAAAATTTTTTGATTTTTCCTATCATTTTACCTCTTTTTGAACAAAGAAGATTTCTTATCTTTAGAAGGGGGTTTGCTGAAATTTGTTTAATATCTTTAAGAGATATATTATTCTGCTTTTTTTTGTTCTTTTCTTTTATGATAATCTTCTTTTTTCTTTAATTTCGCCTTTGTTATTATTAAAGAACGTTCTGCATTTTTATCCTGCTTATTTTTTTTGTAATGACTAATTATTTTTTCTAATTTTTCCTTTAGGTTTTTGACAGTGGGTTTTTCATATAATTTTTCTTTTT
>CAZJPU010000128.1:0-3037 GCA_964548105.1 Candidatus Woesearchaeota archaeon
AATGTAATCTCTTATGAGGGAGATAATAGCTGGAGTGTTTATTGTAATGATAGTAATGGGAATGAAAATAGTAGTAGTGTTAGTTTTAGGGTTGATACAACTTCTCCTGTATTTGCTAATCTTAGTAACTTTACAGGTTTTACAAATTATTCATTTTTAGAATCTATGATTGCTAATGATGGCTCAGGTATTGATAGTTATTCATTAAACGATACTTCTATTTTTACAATAAATTCTTCAACAGGAGTTATAACTAATACGACTGCACTTAGTACAACATTAGTTTATTGGTTGAATATAAGTGTAAATGATACTCTTGGAAATCTTAGATCTGAAGTATTTTATATAAATATTAGTGGAGATACTATTTCTCCAAACATGACTTTTTCATGTTCTCCGGAATCTGTTACTGTTGGAGAGGTTGTAACTTGTTCTTGTTTATGTTATGATAATGCAGATTCAGATCCGGTTATTAGTTATACTATTTATCCTTCAACTTCTAGTTCAGGAGTTTTTACAGAAAGTTGTACTACTACAGATAGTTCAGGAAATATTAATTCTTCAGTTTCAGCTTATACTGTTACTTCTAGTAACATTAGAAGAGGAGGGCCTTCTCCTATCCTAGAATGTACTTCTAAGTGGGTATGTGGTAATTGGTCTGAATGTTTAGATGGAACTCAAACAAGAACTTGCAGTGATGAAAGTATTTGTGGAACAGAAAATGGAAAACCAGATGAAACACAGGATTGTGGTTTTGAAGAAGATGAAAATATTACTATTTATGATACTCCTCAAGAACCTCAAGAACCTCAAGAAAAGCCAGAAAATAAAATTATTTTGTTTTTTAAAAAAATTATTGGAAAAGAAGAAACAAAGGGATATTGTTATTTTGATTGGAATTGTGAAGAATGGAGTACTTGTAATGCTCTTTATAATTTAGATGATATAGTTAATGGAAATGTTTTGTTAAAAGGAGAACAAAAAAGATTATGTAATGATAAAAATAATTGTTTTTTTGATAAAATTGAAAGAAAAGAGTGTGAAACTAAAATTCCTATAACTGCAAAAAAATTTGAAAAATGTTTTAAGGAGTATTTAGAAATTTATGATTCAAATAAAAATTTAGTTTCAAGATTAGAATTAGCTAATAAGGGTAAGAAATTAAATGTTGATTTAACAATCTATGACTCTGAATATTGTTCTTACTGCTATGATGGTATTAAGAATTTTGATGAAGATAATGTTGATTGTGTTAATGATGAAGGTGGGAGCTGTCCTGTTTGTGGAGATGAACAATTTTCTACAAGAAGGATTTCTAATAAGACGCTTATATTTTTGATTGTAGAAATAGTATTAATTTTACTAAATCTATTCTTTTTTATATGGTATTTTATTTTATTACGTAATAATTAAAAAATAAATCTTTTTTTAATATTCCCTATACTTTTTTTGAAGATAATATCTAATTGGTAAAACCATTCCTATGATAAAACTAATCCATCCAATAAAACTTAATACGATTAAAATAATATTTTTGAATAAAATTGAAAGAATTAATAATCCTCCCCAACTTATAATTTGAGAGAGAAATAAAACTACCCAAGTCATCTTTTCCTTTCGTTTAATAATAAAATCTGAAAGATACATAATAGTAATTCCATTTGAAATTAAAAAAATTCCAATAATTATGTTAAAGAGAAAAAATAAAAAGGTTATTTCAGGATTAAATTTTGCGAAAAATCCCCATAATTGATCTATAGAATTAAAATTTTGTTTCATATTAAATCGTACAAAGAAAATATAAAAGACACCTAGTAAAGCCATGTAAATTCCATTAAGGAAAGTTATTCTTGCTCCTTGTTTAACTTTTCTTATATTCATACTTTTTGTAAGATAAATGCATTTAAAAAAATTTGTGAAGATAATTATAGACATTAATAATAAGGAGGGGCTTAGATTTAGTTCTTTTTAGGGCTGCATGCCCTGTCTAATTTTATTCTATATTTTACTTTTTTTAGGAAGAAGATATAAAAAATTAAGAGACTTAATAAGAAAAAAGCTCTCTTATATACCCTGTCTTAAATCCAAAATCTTTATTAATGCTCGAGTTTTTTAATATTTATGAAAAAATTAGAAAAAGAAGGTGTAGTAAACAAGAAAGTAAAGAAGGTTGATGGAAAGAACAAGTTATCTAAGGATGATAAAACCAAAAAAGGAAGGAATCTATTTGTTGTAGTAAGCACAATATTTTTTCTAATTATTTTAGGTGTTGTAATTGGAATTGTTTTTTTATTATTGCACTATTTAAATTTAAATTTGGGAGAAGAATTTAATGTAAATCTAGATAATAATATTGAAAGTGTTATTTTGGATCAAGAGTTAAATAGTGTCTATCTTAACTTAAAAATTAGAAATGAAACAAATATAACAAGTTTGAAGTTTGCGTTTTTAGATGAAAATGGTGTGGAGTATTATTATACGACTGATGAAGTAAATTTTGAGAATATTTCTTTTCCTTATAAACAGGAATTTTATAATTATAAAATTAATTTAAGTAGTGTGGGAATTAGCTTTCAAAATATTATTAATATTAGTGTTATTTTTATTTATGAGAATGTTACAGTAGTTAATCAAACTTCTAATGATACAATACCTCCTGTTTATGTTCCTCCTATTATTAATTGGGGAGATAGTGGAGATGGAGATAGTGATAGTGATGACGATGATGACGATGATGACGATGATGATTGTGAATTAGGTTCTTGGGAAGATTATGGTGAATATAAATGCGAAGGAAGTTTAAGAAAGCAGAAACAAACAAGAGATGGTTGTCCTAGTGGGACTGATGAAAGATGGGTTGAAGAAAATTGTGCTTCTGGTTATGTTTGTTATGAGAATTTTGGAGCTCCGGATAATAAATGTGTTAATATAAATTCAACTTGTAATGATTTTGACAATGGAAAAAATTATGAAATTAATAGTTCTGTTAATTTAACTATTCTTGATTTAAATTATTTTTTTGAAGATTTTTGTGATG
>CAZJPU010000129.1:0-2791 GCA_964548105.1 Candidatus Woesearchaeota archaeon
TAAATAAAGATCCTAAAACAGGAGAAACAAAAACATCAATAACTGCTAGTGATACTGATCCTGAAAATAATGTTTTCAAATATCCTGAGGAGATGGAGGGTGGTGAAGAAGAGGTTACTCCTCTTGATGATCCTGAATTTACATATGATGGTTCTGATGATTCTGAAAAGACTGTGGAATATAGGACAAGAGGAGATACTAAATTAATTGATAGTAATGGTGAGAAAATTAGTGTTAAAGGAACAATGCATTACAAAAGTACTAGTGATGATGGTGATTTTTATCGTGAAAAAGGCGTTGATTTGACAATGGGTGGGGTAGAGTTTAAAGATGGAGAAGGCCTGGTAGGAGATACTAGAATTCTTACAGATACTAGTCAGGGAATTCCTGAAAATTATAAAGGAGCGTTAGTAGGTATTGATAAAAAAAGAGGTATTTTAGGTGTAGCTACTAATTCCAAAGAGTCTAGTGCTATTTTAAATATTGCAGAAGAAAATGAAGTTGTTCCTTTAAATATGAAGGATGAATATGCAAGATTGTTTGCAATGCAAGCAAAAGGTGGAGAAGAACCATCAGGAGCTTTTGTTTTAAGAGGAAAAGAAGGTGATGAACCAACTTTACATGTGTCTGGGAAAGATATAAAAATAGCTATGGATAACATTGGAGGAATTTCTAAAATCAATCCTAGAACTGGAAAAGCAGATTTCTTTTTGAATACAAAGGGTTCAGAAATTATATCTCAGGAAGATGCAAAAGGTACTTTAACTTTTCCAATGAAGATTGTGTATAATTCTGAAGGTGGAGAAAATCCTTTTGCTATTGATGGTAAGGAAACATCAATGATTGGCAAAGGAGGGAAAGAATTAGATTTACATGTTAATGGGTTTAGGCAGTTTGCTACAGTTCCAAAAGATATTGATTGGGAAGAACAAGGAGGGATTTTTAAGACTTCTGGAGGGTTTTCCATAAGTCCTAGGATGAAGTATAATTATTTGAGTCCTGAAGAGCAGGGGGTTGTTAATCAATTAGTCGAAGATAAAAAAATAAAACTAGATGAATTTTTAGAGATGACTCCTGGAAAACAGCAAGAATATTTAAGAGAATCACAAGGGCCTCTACTTCCACAACCCTCACAACCACAACAAACATCTAAAGATACTCCTTATTTTGAGAAATATTCTAGTTCTGAGAACCAATACCAATCAAAAAACTTTATTGTTAATTCACCTAAAGGAAATGCAAAAAAATATGCAATGGCTTTAGAATATTATCGGAAAAAAAATGCAATAGATTTCACAGGAAAAGAAATGCCTGCATGGTCAAAACCTGCAGTAATTACAATTAAAGAAGGTCAATTAGGAGATGGAGGAGCAACAACTTTTATTTTTGATAAAGGAGAAGTATATGGATGGCAAATGACAATTCAAGGAAGTGAAATGAGACTTTTAGATTCTGTTATTCCCCATGAAGTAGAACACATGGTTGCTGCATCTCAATTTAGAGAACCTCTTCCAAGGTGGGTTGATGAAGGAATGGCTACTTTGACAGAACACTCTTCTGAAACTTCAAAATATAAAAGAATGTTAAACGAATTTTTAAGATCAGATAGGGGGATTTCATTTAATAAAATGTTTGCAATGACTGAATATCCTAGAGATATAATGCCTTTATATGCGCAAGGATATAGTACTGTGAGTTTTTTACATCAAAAAGGTGGAGGAGGAACAGCTGGAAAACAAAAATTATATGAATTTGTAGCAGATGGAATAAAAACTAGAGACTGGAACTCTGTTGTTAAAAGTCATTATGGAATTCAAGGGTTAAATGATTTACAAAATCAATGGCTTGATTGGGTAAGAAAAGGGATGCCTAATTTTTAAAAACATATAAAAATGAAAAAACCTAAAAGAAAATATATAAAAAAGAATAAAATGAATTATAAGAAATTATTTATAACAGGACTTGTTTTAATTTGTATAATAATTATAACAATGATATTTATATTTAATAATCAATCTAAAACTCCTGAAGTAAATAATAAATCTGAAATTCCTGACATAAAAGATCAACCAAAAACAGAAGAACCTAATTCACTTCCTCCAGATAAATTAATTGGAACTTGGAATGCAATTTCAGAAGAAGTTAAAGGAGAAATAAATACAGAATTAGAAGATTATTCTATCACATTTAATCAGAATAGTTATAATTCTACAATATCAGGTGTTAAAGAATCTGGAAATTACAAACTAGAACAAGATAAAATCATATTTTACCAACAAGAAGAGGATTTAATGAAATCAGGAAGCTTTTTGCAAGCATATGGGGAATTAAAAAATAATCAACTTATACTAACATTTCCTCAATATCCAAAAATAGTTATTTATGAAAAGTAAAATTTTGAATAGAAAAATATTTTCAAGATTATATTCATCCTTGTTTTGACAATACATTTATTAATTATATTCTTGTAATATCTTTATGAGAAAAAGAGAGCTGTCTTGCATATTTATAGTAATTCTAATCTTCTTATTCTTAATAATAGGATTGATTAGTGCACAAGATTCAGGAGCGCCCCCTGGAGTAACTCCCGTTGGTGGAAATCCTGCTGCATTGCCTTCAGCAACTGATGAAGGGGGTACAGGTGCTGCAGAAGCAGAAAAACTAGATCCTAAAGAGATAACTCAAAAAGAACCAGTTAGTGTTGGAGATTATTTTGGATATGAAGATCCTAATAGGGTAAAGGTTCAAGGGCTTGCAGGAGAAGGGCAAGATCAGACAATAACTGTAGAGC
>CAZJPU010000130.1:0-2652 GCA_964548105.1 Candidatus Woesearchaeota archaeon
TTCTTGAGTAATTTTGCAAGCTGTCTAACATAAAATTCTTTTTCAGGTTCTCTAATAAAAAATTCTAAAATCTTGTCCATTTTAATGTAAATATGTCCAATATAATGAACAACTGTCCATTTTTAATCTTTTCTATTTTAACTTACTTTCTTTATATCTACAAGTCTTTGACCATATGCTTTTACAATTCTAAAATCTACACTTCCTTCACGAACTTTAATACAATAAGGATTTTCTAATTTTGTTATTTCTTCAATATCTATATGAGGAACATTAATATTTGCCATTTTACAAGCTTTTTCTCTTGGATAAAAAATTAAATTACAAGAATCTCCTCCACATTCACTATTTTTAAAAATTCCAATATTCCAAGAAATATCATCACTTGCATGAGGTCCGCGAAGGCTTTTTGAAAAATCCACAAAACAGGCATATTCTATTTTTTTAGGAAGACTTCCTGGAAATTCAAAATCGTCTTTGTCCGAATTCCACGCTTTATTAACATCCTCATTTAATCTATCAATAAAAATTCCAATCTGAACACATTTTTGCGAATTCAAAAAAGCATTTATTACCATAAATGCAACCATAACAAAAAATACAATTAAAATTATTGAAAATATTGTAGCAAACGGCATTCCCATTATACCTTGCGCTTTTTTTGAATCTGGGATTAGTTTTATTTTAAATTCTGATTCCAACTCTTTTTTTAATTTACCTCTTTTTTTCATAGGATTAATATAAAAATATAATTAATAAATTTATGCTATTAAAATAACAATGATTATCTTATAAATATTAGATAATCCGGTCTTATCTAAGATATAATGTATTGATTTTATTCCACCATAAAGCCCTCCTCCCGGAGTGTTTTGATCAGCATCATAATTTCCTGTGCAAACTCCCAATAGAGTTCCTTGCTTATCAAACATCCCTCCTCCACTCCTACCTTGTACCGGTTTATCATTTATTTCTATATTACTTGCTTGAGAGGGATTAGTAAACCTATCTAAATCTTGAATATTGCTATTTCTAATAGTACAAGGTTTTCCAAAATCACATCCTGCAGTAGATATTGGTTGCCCTTTTCTAGGAACATAGCCAGGCGGAGCTATTTTTGCAATAGGATAATCCTTATTAACTGGAACTCTTATTAATGCCACATCTCTTTTAGCATCATAATCAATTAAATAACCTCTAACATCTTTTTCTCCTGTTGCAAAGAAATCTATTCCTATATTATTTCCACCTCCTTCACTAACCATATGCCCGCAAGTTAATATTATTGCTTCTTTTTTTCCATTTTTATTTATAATACCAATTACAGTGCCTGTACCAATACCAAATGTTTGAGAGCCTCCTGAACTAGGACCTTCTGGAAAATGTATTTTTACAGTCGCAGAAGTAAGAGACTGGCTATCTCCCTTGACAAAACCTTTGCTATTCTTAAGAGATTCAAAATCTGGTTTTTTATTAGGGTCATAATCTATAACTCCCATTTCCTTTTCAGTTATAGGAGGGCTTGTTTCTATTTTACCATATTCTTTAAAAAACTCTTGCTGTTTTCCAGGAGTCATTTCAAAAAATCCTTTGTCTTCAAACAATTTTAAATCAAATTTCTCATTACCTTCAATTACCTGATTCACAACCCCCTGCTCTTCAGGACTCAAATAATTATATTTCATCCTAGGACTTATGGAAAACCCTCCAGAAGTCTTAAAAATCCCTCCTTGTTCTTCCCAATCAATATCTTTTGGAACTGTAGCAAACTGCCTAAACCCATTAACATGCAAATCTAATTCTTTCCCTCCTTTACCAATCATTGAGGTTTCCTTACCATCCATAGCAAAAGGGTTTTCTCCACCTTCAGAATTATACACTATCTTCATTGGAAAAGTCAAAGTGCCTTTTGCATCTTCCTGAGATATAAGTTTTGCGCCTTTTATATTTAAGAAAAAATCAAGTTCTTTTGTTCTAGGATTAATTTTAGAACTTCCATGCAGATTATCAAAATCTGCTCCTGCTCCTTCTCCAAACATATATAAATTAGGTTCATCACCTTCTTTTTCTTTTAAAAGAAAAGCTCCTGATGGTTCTTCTCCACCTTTTGCTTGCATTGCAAACAATCTTGCATAGTCATCCTTCATATTTAAAGGAACAACTCCATTTTCTTCTGCAACATTTAAAATAGCACTAGACTCTTTTGAATTAGTAGCTACACCTATAAAACCTCTTTTTTTATCAATACCTACGAACGCCCCTTTATAATTCTTAGGAATTCCCTGACTAGAATCTGTAAGAATTCTAGTATATTTTCCCTGATTCTCTCCATCTTTAAACTCTACCCCTCCCATTGTCAAATCAACGCCTTCTTCACGATAAAAAGCACCATCATCACTAGTACTTTTGTAATGAATTGTTCCATCAACATCAATCATCTCACCATTACTATCAATTAATTTAGTCTCATCATTTGCCTTATATTCAACAATCTTTTCAGAATCATCCTGTGTAAAATCAGGATCCTCAAGAGGAGCAACCTCTTCTTCACCATAGTCTATCTTCTTAGGATATTTGAAAACATTATTTTCAGGATATGTATCACTAGCAGTTATTGATGTTTTTGTTTCTCCTGTTTTAGGATCTTTATTT
>CAZJPU010000131.1:0-2598 GCA_964548105.1 Candidatus Woesearchaeota archaeon
TGTGAAAAATAAATAAATTCTCTCATAATTAAATAAGAACTAGGGTTATCTTATAAATATGACTACTCTAATAATTCCTGATTTTTATTCTTCTGATATTTTATAGGAATTTCATCTATACAAATTTCAACAATTGCAGAATTGTATGATTTTTTTAAACAATTTTCTATTTCTTTAGATAAGAATAAATCCGCAGTTTTCAAATCCTCATATTCTCTAGAAAATTCATAAAGATTATTGCAGTTTTTTAAACAAGTCTTTTCAATAATGTTTATATTAATAGTATTATTAAAATAAAAACCACATCGACCAACACATTTTAACCAACTCTTGACTGATTCATCTTCTTTATCATTATTCTCTTCTTCATAAGATTGATAAATCATCCAGAAACAAATTAATAAAATAATAATTACTAGTACAATAATTAACTCAAGTTTCAACTCTTTTTTCATAACATAACTAATCTAAAATGCTATAAAAATATTACTAATTAAGAATATTCACAAGTTTTAAAACCATTTTGTTAATCTTGTTTGTTTTCCAAATTCTTTAAGAATTGTTGAACTGTTTGTAAAAGTAGAAATTGGAATTTTTAATCTTGTTTGAGATTTTTCAAGTGCTTCATTTAATGTAGCAAATTTTTCTGGTTGTTTTTGAAATGCTGCCCTACATGTTTCTCTTAATATCCCGACCCCTAGGGGAGCATAATATTCTGGACGAACCTCTCTTATGAATAATGCTGTACACTGCCTTTTAATTTTTTCAAGGTATTCACATAATGCAAGCCTGTTAGCATAATAAGCACCAGTAACATTATATGCATATTTTTTTCTTCCATTAAAAAACTCATAATCTTTCATTAATGCAATAGAATCTGTTTGATTCCATAAACTACCAATTGTCTCAGCTTCTAAAACTTCAAAAGCAAACTTGTCTGGAAGTAACAATATTTCATAGTGGTTACCATTGTAGTAGGAATGAAAGAGAAGAGGCTCATTTATTTCAGGATAATATCTTATTTTCTTTAAGAGTTGTTTAGAAATTATGTCATCTGTTGCAGTTATACTCCATTTAGTAGGAACTAGTCTTCTTTGTGTTTTAAGACCAAGAAGACCTGCACTAAGAATTTTAGATATATTCGATGTAGGTATATTAGAGTTATGAAGTTCATTAATCGCAGTAACAGACTTACAATGATCATCAGAAACAAGGTAATCTACTTTTGATTTTATTTTAGGATTTTCCTGAAGTATAGCATTTTTCAAAGGAGCAGGATTTCCAATTAATGGTAATCCTTTACTAATCTCTAGATTTTTTTTAGGAGGTTTTTTAAGAAAAAATTCTGTAGAAACTGATTTATAGGACATACTTATTTCTTGCATTATATTTAAAAATTTATTAGAAGTTCTTGCTTGTTTTATTTGAGTTTTAAATCTTCCATAAATAAGTTTACCACGATTAGAAAGAATTTGACTTATAGAAAGATTATTTTCATGCCAAACTTCAGGCATAGAAAATTCTTTAATAGCAGGTTCAAGATCTAGAGATTTTAAAACACTATCTTTTTGTTTTGAAAATTCTGAATAATCTGGTGATAAAATTCCAGCATTTATATTTGGATAATTATATTTTCCTACAAAAATTTCAGGAGGACTATTACCTGAAAAATGAGTTTTTGTTTTAGGAATAAAATCCTTTATTTTTTTATAAATTCTACAAGGCCTTTTACAAAACCCCCTGCCACGACAGGTTACACACAATTTTGTTTCAAATAACTGCATTTTTAACTCCCTTTAAAGATTTACTAACCTCCATAATTTTTTGAGGCCTAAAAAACCCTAAGGAAATGAGAGTTTTCTTTGAATCTTTAAACAAATACATTTAAAATAAATGTTAGGTTATAACTAAGAAAATCTTTTTTGTTTTTATTAATTTTATGGGTTACTTTTTTTACTCTTTAAGGTCGCTTATCCCTAACATAAGGAATAATAAGCCTAAGAGAATAACAAACCAGATAATTCCCCCTTTAAGGAATTCTAGGGCTGCTGTTCCAAGTCCCCAAGGATTCATTACCCAAGCTATAACAGCTATTATTACTAGGATAAGTCCCACCAAAATTTCTAACCATTTATTCATAGTATTGTAATAATAAGAATTTGATTTATAAAGATTTGTGTGGTTTTTTACTTCAATAAGTTTTGAAGCCTTGAATAGGTATATAAAAAAGAGTTTTATTATTTTTCAATGAAAACCTATATTTTATTGTTTAACCAGTTATGGGAAAGAATAATTTATCTAACCAAAACTCCTATTTTAGATATTAATAATTTTGAACAAGGGATTTTTCTTTTGGTTCTTGTTTTAATAATTATTTTCACTAAATATCAGAAGAAAATAAGATAGGTTCAAAAAAGTTTGAACTCTTCACTGGGTTTATAAATAAGCTTTTTTTATAATTGATATGGACGATAAAAACAAAAATATTGATGATGACAAAATGAATGACGATAAATTTATATTAATGGGTATTGATGATGCAGGAGAAGTAGCAGATGTATTAAGAAGTAAAACTGCTAAGAAAATATTAGATTATTT
>CAZJPU010000132.1:0-2558 GCA_964548105.1 Candidatus Woesearchaeota archaeon
AAATAATGTTTGTCTTTTTTTAGGACAGTTTGAGATTATTTTTTCAACATCATCAATAAAACCCATATCAAGCATTCTATCTGCTTCGTCAAGTACTAAAGTATTGACATGAGAAAGATCTATTGAATTTCTATTTATGTGGTCAAGGATTCTTCCTGGAGTTCCTACAACAATATCTACAGTAGTAAGTCTTCTCATTTGAGGATTTATTGGGACTCCACCATAGACTGAAGTAACATCTAAATCTTTACCTTCTGAAAAATTTGAAAGTTCTGTTGATATTTGTTCTGCAAGTTCTCTTGTAGGTGTTAATATTAATCCTTGAATTCCAAAGTCTTTTTTTACATTATTTATTAAACCTACTGCAAATGCAAGTGTTTTACCAGAACCAGTTGAAGCTCCTGCTATTATGTCTTTTTTTTCTAGTATTTGTTTAATACATTTCTCTTGTATTTCTGTAGGAGTTTCAAATCCTCTGTCCTTTATTGATTTTAACATAGGATTGTCTTTTCCTAACAATCTTTCGAATTTTTCCATATTTCAAAATTTTTAATCAAAATTTTAATATCTTTGAGAAATAGCAAATTGTATTTCTCTAACACATTATATAATCTGATATGTTTTTTGATTGTTTATATTATTGTGAAAAAAAGTTTGTTTATAAAGTTGTTGGTTAGTTTTTGTGTGTGATTGTTTTGATATTAAGAAAATAATCTAATTAGGTGGCTCTCTTCTAAACAAATTAAGTAATTCTGGATATGAATTGTATTATTTAGTGGGAGGTATTTGTTAAACAAAGATTTAGATGAAATTTATAAACCCTAAAATCTCTAATTTACTATGAAAAATAAAAAATTTAATAAGAAAAATGATCATAAAAGAAGAAATAATAAAAACTCTTATGAAAATTTTTCTAATAAAGAAGGAAAAACACATTTTGAAAAAACAAAAGAAGTAGAGATTTCAAATATTAATTTAGATCTTTCTAAAAAAACAGTTTCTGTTAGTGGAGTAATTGAAAGAATTGTTCAGACAGGAGGGCCTACAATTTTTGTTGTAAGTGATGGTACTGGTAATCTAGGTTTAAAAGGGTTTCAAGGTCCTGGAGAAAGAGCATATCCAGAATTAAATGAGGGAGATAGTATTAAAGCAACTATTGGTATTGAAGAATTTAAAGGAGAATTAGAAGGAGAGATTAAAAATATTGCAAAGCTTAGTGAAGGTGAACATGATGAATTTTTATTAAAAATCCTTAATATACAAAGAAAAAGAGCAGAGATAACTTCAATAGATTTTTTGGTTAAAAGTAAGGTTCTTGACAAACTAAAAGATAAAATTATTAAAGCAGCAATAGAGATAAGACTTGCAATAATTCAGGGAAGGCCAATAATTGTACGGCATCATAATGATACAGATGGGTATTGTGCAGGATATGCACTTGAAAGGGCAATTATTCCTTTAATTGCAAAAGAACAAACTTCAGAAAAAGCTGCATGGGAATTTTTTTTAAGAGCTCCTTGTGCTGCACCTTTTTATGAAATTGATGATTCAATAAGAGATGCAGCATTATCACTTAGGAATGTTGCAAAATTTTCAAATAAAATGCCTTTAGTAATAATTGCTGATAATGGTTCAAGTCCTGAAGATTTGTTAGGTATTAAACATGGTAAGGTTCATGGTATGGAATTTATTGTTGTAGATCATCATTATTCTGAAAAAGATGTTATAACTGACGAAGTTTTAACACATATAAATCCATTTTTGGTTGGTGAAGATGGTGCAAAGTTTTCTGCAGGAATGCTTTGTGCAGAACTGGCAAGAGTAATTAATCCTATTGAAAATATTAAACAAATACCTGCAATGGCAGGGCTTGCAGATAGAATTGATTTAGGAGATTCAAAAATTATTGAAGAGTATTTAAAGATTGCAAAAGAAGACGGATATTCAAAAGAATTATTAAACGATATTTCTAGTGTTATTGATTTTGTTTCAGCTAAGGTAAGATTTATGGAAGTTAGAGAATATATTGGAGTTTTATTTGGTGAACCAAGGCAGAAACAAAAACAATTAGTAGAGCTTCTTGCGCCACATATAAAAGCATTAAAGAAAAAAGGATTAGAGATATCTAAAGCTAATGCAAAATTAGAAAAAATTGGAGATGTAACTTTACAAATGCTTGATATTGATCATACTTTTCCAGGATTTGGTTTTTTTCCAAAACCAGGGATGTGTGTTGGAATGATTCATGATTACTTACAAGAGTCAAAAGGAATAACTAGTTTAGTTTCTGCTGGAGTAATGAATACTGCATTGACAATTCGTGCAACAAATGGTGCAAATTTTTCAGTTCATGAATTAATAAAATATTTAAATAAAAAATCTCCAAACTCATTTGTTGAAGGTGGAGGGCATAAAAATGCAGGATCTATATCATTTTTACCTAATAAGCAAGAAGAAATCTTAAAATTATTCAGGGAATTTATTAAGATAAGGTAAAGAATAATTTTCTATTAATATTACTTAACGTATTGCTACCTGCCTGAGCATCTTGTTTAGCT
>CAZJPU010000133.1:0-2480 GCA_964548105.1 Candidatus Woesearchaeota archaeon
GATACGCCTGCAAGTAAGGCGGCAATTGGCATGGCCTCTGCGTAACCGCCTATGCCAATAAAAAATAAAAATATGGCAATAATTAAAAAAAACATCGTTTCAATTCCATGTACCTTAAATTTTTCATTTTTTCTTTTAAATTTAGTAAACAACATTGTCAACAGAAATAAAAATAATAAAACAGACAGGACAACAATAATGTGATTTCTGGTAGCTACCCCATAAAAAAGGCTAACAAATATTAATAATAACAATTGTATTGGTTAAAATTTAATTCTATATATAATTTTCTGTGATAAAGTATCTTAATCAAAAAAACAAGATTAATTAGAATAAACAGCTAGTTTTTAATAATTCATTAGTTTTACTTCACTAATCTCATACAAATCTTTCAAATCATTTGCTTTTACTTTGTTTTGTGAAATTGTGTATAAAACATCATCCATAAATAAGCTTCTTTTTACAGCATTTTTATAATCAGGCCTATTAAATACATTGTCTATATAACTATCTGTATAATTCATTTGTCCATCATATCTATAAGAGTTCTTATATTCCCAATTATCTTCTCCAGTTTTAATATAGAGGTTTCCACGTACATCTGTTCTTTCAGTTCCAATAGGGTCTTGTTTTGCAGGAGTATAAAGTGAATCATCATGACTTACTCTTCCTCTTAAACTTATCTCATCTAGATTAAAATTCAAAATATAAGCTCCTTGCCACCTTACTCCACCATTATAACTCTCGTCTCCTTCTTCTCTTTCAACAACAGTCATTGGTAAAACTAACAAATTCTTTTCTTTATCAAATAATAGTGCTTTATGATCATTTAATACAGGACTTTCGGTTCCACGATCTCCAATTACAAACTTGTGTTTTTCTATTGGATTTTCTACATCACTAACATCAAACAATGAAATCTTTACCCCTAAAACTGCAGTGTAATAAACTGCATAATCTGAATGAATCTTATCTGCATCTATACTTGCATCTACATCTTTTCCAATACCAATAACATGATTTTCATCGTAAGGATGCAAATAATCTGAATATCCTGGTATTTTTAAATATCCTAAAACCTTTGGATCTTCTGGATTTGATAAATCTATTACAAATAAAGGATCGATTGCTTCAAAAGTTACTAAATAAGCTCTTTTGCCCATAAACCTTGCTGAAAAAATCCTTTCTCCTTTTGCAAGATCTTCTATTTTGCCTATTATCTCTAAATCCTCATCTAAAACATAAATGTGGTTTAAACTATTCTGCCCCCAATTTCCAGTAGTTGTTGCAATCCTAAAATTACCATTGTACTCATCCATTGAAAATTGGTTTAAAATACGTCCAGGAACTTCTCCAACACATTTATAATTAATCTCATCTTTATCTATACTAATTTTATGGATTATTGTTTTTTCCATTTTCTTCTGAATTATCAAATCAAAATCTTCAGTTAAATCAATTAATTTGCTATCAAAATCTTCTTTTTCATCACCAGTTAAACTAAGCGAATATTTGTAAATTAGGTTTTTTATTTTGTTTGATTTTGCATAATCATAGTCTTTTGAATCTAAAATATCTTTAACCTCTTCATCTTTTTCAGGGGGAAGAAGTGGAAATGCTACTTCTTCTGCAAAAAGTTTTACATGATCCCCATAATTAAACTTTTTTTGATAAGTTAAGAAAATATTATTTTGCGAAACATAAATTTCTCTAGTTCCACCTGTTAAATAAACTTTCTTATTAAACTTTCCATCCTCTACATCAATTGCCATTATCGATGTAAATGAATAGCTTGTATCAGGGTAATCCCAATAATAAATCTGGCTTGGCATGACTTTTCTTTCAACACCATTTGACCAGTAAATAGGAGGTTCGGGATTGTTATTATTAACATATTTTGTATTTACTACATACACATAATCTCCAATCATTCTTGAATTAACATAATTTCCATCTGTTTCAATTTTGTTTTCAAGTTTTGGATTTTCTCTATCCCTTATGTCATAGATATAAATAATATTAGTAGACTTTCTATTATATCCTCCACAATTAGGCCCTAAACATGCAACATCCTTTGTCACAGATTCAGCTTCCATTGTTGCATAAACATTTTGGTATCCTTGTGAAAAAATTATTAATTTATCATTATTAATAAATATTTCACTAATACTATTACTGAAATTTATTTCACTTATGACTTCCATATCTTCTGCAGGATAAGCATCTACAATAATAACATTATTTCCTGAAACAGTATAAATATATTTCCCATCATTTTTCATAATATCTGCTTCATCTACTCCTTGTACTTGAATATTTGTTTGTGAGTAATCTGATGCTCCTCCTCCACTTGCTTCTAAAACTGCTCCTGTTGCTTGAGGTGCCATATCTGCATTTTCTGCAAACATCCTATTTATCCCAAAATCACCCTTAGAAGCTGAATTAGATTCAGTATTTTCTTTTAAAAAATCTTTCAAATC
>CAZJPU010000134.1:0-2472 GCA_964548105.1 Candidatus Woesearchaeota archaeon
AGAGCTGTTAAAAAGATTTCTATGATTGAGAGCTCTATAATGCTAAAAAATAGTTTTTGAAGTCAAAAAACTGCTACTAATTCTTTGTTTCTCATTAAAAAACTACATAACTAGGTAAAATCTAGAGATTATAAATATGAAAATATGAAAATATGAAAATATGAAAATTTAAAAACAAAGTTAACTAGTTTAAATTATAAAAAAGGTTGAAAATGATAAGAAAGATAATTGGGGGTTGTTTTATTTTATTTGGATTAATCTGGAGTATTTCAGAAAAATATTTGTGCAGAGAACTATGTCAGGTTTGTAATAACCAGCAACTTTCTCCTTGTTTTTTTCTATTTCTCTTTGTAGGGATTATATTTGTAGTAATAGGAGCTAGTTTATCTCTTAGTTCTGTTTTTAAAAAAGTAAAAGATAAAAAATAAACTGGTGTTACTTTATAATTACTTGTAACCACTTTTAAGATTTCTGTTTTATAAACAAAATTGGATTAAAAAATATGTTTTGCTATATCATTTTATATTTAAATAAAAAATGTTTTTTTTTAATATGAGGGTTGAAAATGATAATTGAAATAACTTTTGCTATAGTTGGGGGCATTAATTTTGGATTAGAGAAATCATGGCAGATAGTTGAAGATTTATTAAAACTATATCCTCAGGCTAGTTGGAAAAAGAAAATAGATAAAAGAAAGAAAAAAGGAAAATATATTATTCAAATTGAATAAAAAACTATAAATCATCAAGAGGGTTTTTAATTTTTTTAAGTTCTGTAGAAGAAACATGAGCATATATTTGTGTTGTTGCAATTGATGAATGTCCTAATAATACTTGAATCTTTCTTATATCAACCCCACCATCTAATAAATGGGTTGCATAACTATGCCTTAGAGTATGAGGGTGGATGCTTTTTTTAATTTCTGTGATTTGTGCAGCTTTGGTTACTATTTTTTGAATATTACGTGTAGTAAGAGGTTTAGATCTTGAAAAAAGATATTCCCAATTTTTATTTTTATTAATAAATTTTTCTAATTTTTTTGAAAGTTTTTTAGAGAAAAGAAACATTCTATCTTTTTTTCCTTTTCCAGACCTTACCCAACCAATATTTTCAGTAAAATCGAAATCTTTTGGTTGTAGAATTACAATCTCACTAACACGTAATCCAGAAGAATATAATAATTGCAAGATAAGTTTACTTTTAGCAGTTTGGGTAGCATTAAATAGGCTCTGGATTTCTTGTTTTGTTAAAACTATGGGTAGTTTTTTTTCATTTTTTGGTCTTTTAACACCAGCAGTAGGATCTTTTGTTAAAATATTAGAGTAAGCAAATTTAATAGATGCAAGAAATAAAATAGTTGAGCTAGATGATTTTTCAGTTAATTTTTCAGCAAGATAATATTTTACATCATCTTGTGTAATTTCTAGGGGTTGTTTATTAGAATGTTTAAGAAGCTTTCTATTAGATTCTAAATAATTTCTAAGAGTGTAAGGAGATAGTTTTGCGATTTTGATTTCTGTTTCAAGTTTACGAAGAAATTCTGAAGGGTTCATTTTTTTAAATATAAAATCTTTTTTATTTGGTTCTAGATTTTTCCTATACTTAGATTGTGCGAACTTCTTTATAAAGTTTTTTAGGAAAATTAAAATCAGATATGGGAAAAGATAAGGAAAGAGAAGAAGGAGAACAAACAGAAGGAATAGAAAAAGAGGTTTTTGGATCAAAGGAAACAATTACTGGAGAGGTAGTTTTAAAATAAAAACAGTTAAAAACACCAAATTCTTTAAAGATTTATGAATTTAAAAAAGAGTAATGGATTTATTTGGATTGGATTAGTTTTGATAATCTTAAATTTTGTATCTTGGATATTTTTTAGAGGTAGTGATAGTTCTCTTATGATTACCAAGGGGTTTGTTCAGTATTATCTTGAATTATTCTTCTGGTTAATTGTATTAAATATTCCTGCAATAGTAATTTTATTTATTGGAATAATTGCTAGAAAAAAAGCAAAAAGAAATGCTGCAACAGCAGGTTAAAAATAACTGAAAAATCTAAATTGTTCTTTATTAAAATAACTCGGTTATAATTATTCTTGTTGTATTCTAATAATTATCTAGAGTAAAATTCACTAAAAATATTAAAAAAAGAGAATAAATAAATTCAAAGAACTTATATACTCTTAATAAAATAGATATTATGAATGAGGAAATTCAAAAACGAACAATAAAATGGAAGACAGCATGGAAGAAAGGATAAATGAATTATTTGAATCAATCGGCTTGAATAAAAATGAAGTTAAGATTTATGTTGATTTATTAAAAAATAAAAAATCAAGTGTTTTAGAGATAGCTAAGCGAACAAAAATTCATAGGTCAAATATTTATGATGCTTTAAGAAAATTAATAGAAATAGGATTTATCCTTGAAATTATTCGAGAAAAAAAGAAATTGTTTAAGGTATTAAAACCAGAAA
>CAZJPU010000135.1:0-2376 GCA_964548105.1 Candidatus Woesearchaeota archaeon
GAAAAAATTAAACCGTCTAAAGATCTTATTTTAAATGATGTTAATAATATTTACAACTATTTAAAAGAGAATTTATATGAAAATAATATTGTTATTGGACAAAGTATTGGTTCGGGAGTTGTTAGTTATCATTCCACTCTTGGAGATGTTGATAAAATAATTTTAGTTGCCCCATTTACGTCAACATTAGATATTGCAAAGTCAAAACTTCCAGTTTACCCAGTATCATTATTATTTTATGAAAATTATGATAATCAAAAATGGTTAGAGAATTATAAAGGAGAAATTTTAATTGTTCATGGTAGTGATGATAAAATGATATCACCAGAATTTTCAAAAAAACTATTTGAAAGTTTACGATCGGAAAATAAAGAATATGTTTTAATTCAAGGATATGGGCATAATGATATTTGGAAATCTAATGAAATTAATGAATTGATCTCAAATTATATCTTAGAATAATAATGATAAGAGAATAGATTCAAAACAATAATCCTTAAAAAATCTTATTATTTTAATTTTGTGAAACTCAACCCCTTGTAATAAAATTTATCTTTTTATTATAACTGGGGTTTAATTCAGAGGCTTTATTAAAAAAATGATTCATTTTTTCTATCTTGTTCTTCTTCTTATAGATAAGCCCTAAATTAAAATAGGGATTTGCAAATTTAGAATCTAACTGAATTGCTTTTTCAAATTTCCTTATTGCCTTATTATCTTCTTGTTTTTTTGCATAAATAATTCCTAAGCTATTATGAATTTTAGGATTTTTTGAGTCTAATATAACTCCTTTTTTTAAAATTTGTTCTGCATTATCTAATCTTTTTTCAAGAATATATAATTCACCTAAAGATTGCAAATAAATTGGTTTTTCTTTTATTTTAATTGCTTGTTCAAGAAATAAAATAGCTTGTTTAATTTGTTTTAGGTTATAGAGTTCTCTTGCAATTTCAAAACAAATATTATCCTCTGGTTTTTCTGTGAATTCTCTTTTTTCTAATCTCTGTTTTAACATATTTAGGTAAACTTGTTTTTTACTCAAATATTTTTCTTTGTCTAGATTTCCGAAATGATGTAGGATTATATTGGTATTAAGCACGGTTCCTTGTGTTTTATTTATTGAGTTATCTGGAGTCTCGTGTATTCTTCCTTCATAATAAAATTCTTTTTTATTTTTAAAAAATCTTAAAATCTTTCTCGTATAAAATCCTGAGGAAAATTTACTTTCTTCATATTTATCTCCTATTGAAGAGGTCCATCCAGAAATTTTGTTGTTTTCAGTATAGTCTCTTAGATTAAAATAAAAAGCATGAGAATTATCTTTGTTAATAAGATTTTTTATTTTTTCATGGTCCTTTTTAGAGATAGTCTCATCTGCATCTAAAACAAGAATCCAATTTTTAGTTGCTTTAGATAAAGAAAAATTCCGAGCCCTACTAAAATCATCTATCCATTTAAAATCAAATATCTTAGTTGTGAACTTTTTTGCTATTTCCTTGCTATTGTCTGTTGAACCAGTGTCTACGATAATTATTTCATCTACTAAATCTTTAATAGAATTTAAACAATTTTCAATAGTTTTCTCTTCGTTTTTAATAATAAGGCACGCACTTATACTTGCATTAGAAGAACTTTCCATGTATTTAGTAATTATTCTTATAATAAAAGTTTTTCTATGTTTTTAATTCATAGTAATTATTTAGGAATGCTTTTAAAGAAAGCATTCTTAAGAATATTATGAAAAAGAGGATAATAATTTTAGTTATTATAAATATTTTAATTCTAATGATAATTACCAGTATCTCTGCTTCTGAATATAGTTCTTTATATGATTATTATACTTCTTTAGATACTTCGTGCACAAATAATGAGGATTGTGTTATTCAAAATGTAGAAAATTGTTGTGGTTATTATCCTCAGTGTATAAATACAAATGCCAAATTAGATTCTAGTGTTGTTGCAGAGATTTGTGAAGGTTCTGATGATGAGTGTGGTTCTAAATTTTCAGTTAGTTATTGTCGTTGTCAGGGCGAAACTACTAGTAAATTAAAATGTGTGGGTTTTTCTGGCAGGCCTATAATTAATTGTGGTGATGGGAATTGTTTTGAAAATGAGAGTATAGTATTAAATCCAGATTATTGTGTGGAAGATTGTGGAGGTGTACAACTTGAAGAGCCTCCTGAGACTGAAGTGGTAAATGAGACTGAAGTGGTAAATGAGACTGAAGTGACAGAAGACCCTAAAGAGATTGATCCTGAAGTAGGAGTTAGTGAAGAACAGAATTCAACAATTATGTATTGGGTTATTGGTATTGTAGTTGTGATTATTATTTTAATTATGTTTATTGTTATGTGGAAATCTAAGAAAAAATTAGAT
>CAZJPU010000136.1:0-2375 GCA_964548105.1 Candidatus Woesearchaeota archaeon
AGTAATTTATATACCTTAGGATCTGGTTTTCTAACCCCAACTTCAGAAGAAATAATAACAGGAGAAAATCCTTTTCTATCTTCTTTAGGAATTATATTTTCAGTAGATAAAGCCCACTGATCAGACAAAATACCAATAATATACTGCTCTTTTTTTAATTTAAAGGCGATTTTAAATAATTCTTTATTTTTCTGGAATTTTACTGCATAACATTTTTTAACAGTTTTAACAATCTTTTCCTCACTAAATCCCAAATTCCTAGATGCTATCTTAAGAAAATCTTTTCTAGACGCCTTCCCAGTATTAGAATCTGCATAAACAATATCAATTGAATCAAACCAAGTATCTACCCCTATCCCTAATGTCTTAGCAATATGTTCATGAACCCCTCCACTTCTTTTTGTCTTATCTAAATGTTCTCTTAAAACCCCTCCAACATCAAAAATAATTGCTTTTATTTTTCTCACTTCTTTTTTATGTTTCATTTTAATTTTTTAATAACAATAAGGTTCCCTGATTTTTCTTTTAATAAAAACCTTTTTTGTTTTAATATTTCTTTAATTGCTTTTGCAATTCCGGGAAAATTAGTATCATGAACTAAGATAAACCCTCTAACAATCACATTAGGTTCCCAATTTTCAAAATCCCTCTTAAATCCTTGGTACCTATGATCTCCATCAATAAATAAAAAATCAATTTTTCTCTTCCATTTTTTAGCAATATTCCAACTAACCCCCTTAATTATCCTTACTTTTTCGATATTTCCTTTTTTGGTTATGGTTTTTTTAGCTTCACCATATGTAGCAGGAGTTTTAGAAGGAGGAATAGAACCTTTTGGAGGATTATCAAAAATGTCTATAGTTGTTAATTTTATATTTTTAGAAAGATATTTACTAATTAGTGCAGCAGATCCTCCCTTATACGTACCAATTTCAACAAAATGTTTTTTACATTTTTTAATATATCTTATCAATAAATCTGTCTCACAAGGATCCATCATTGGAGGATTATCTTCTTGTGACCATTTAATTGCAACATTACTTATTTTCATTTTTCACCTCTTTAAATAATTACAACCTCAATCTTCCTTGCTGCCAATCTCTTATCATCATATTATAAGTCCTATTTTCATCAATCTTTCCTTTCTTCAACAAATGACTTTTCTTTTTAGAAAGTTCTTCAATTACCTCATAAGAATCATCACTTGTTATCTGAATACCATAAAACTTTTCAAATGACTTTTTATTATGTTTTAAAAAAAGTTCGATAATAGCATATGCAACTTTTTCAGGATCTTTAAGTCTTTCAGTATCTTTTGCTCCTATTAAACCATATCTTACTTCATCATCTTCTTGCAAAGGAATAACTCCAGGACTATCAAGCAATTTAATATTACTAGTTGCTTTTATCCAATGCACCCCATGAGTAGTTCCTGATTTTTTACTCACCTTTACTTTTTTTCTATGAGAAACTGCATTAATAATTGAGGATTTTCCAACATTAGGATATCCTAAAACTCCAATAACAATATCTGCTATTGCCTCTCTATGTTTTGTTTTTGGAGCAAAAGGATCTTTTTTAGGAATCTCTCTTTTCCCATATTTTTTAAAAACTTTTTTAATAGAATATAATAAAATTTTAATTGAACCTTTATCCTTTGCAGAAATAAAAACTACCTCTCCTTTTTCTTTTAATTCTTCAATTTGTTTTCTTATACTCTCTTTGCTTATAAGATCACTTTTATTAACCACAAAAATTACAGGCCTTCCAATCTCTTGAATAAGTTCTTCCACCTGTTTATTCCTAGAGAGTTCAACTAATCTTGCATCTAAGATTTCAAGAACAAGATCAGATTCTTGAATAATCTTCCTAACTACATCCCAATAAGGTTCCATATTAAAAAGAGAGAAAATAAGCTTATATAGTTTTTTGATTCAAAGCTCTATTATAACTTACTAAATTTTGCTTTATTAGACATTAAAGCTTCAAATACAGGGGTTGTTCCATTTGCTACAAAATATAATGCTGAACCCCCTCCTGTTGAAACTATTCCATTATAATTAATTTCTGCTGCAGTATCTCCTCCCAAAACCGCTCCATTTACTCCTGGTTGTTTTAGTCTTTGTATAACTTCTGCAGTTGCTATTCCTATTCCTTGTGAAAAAAGATCTAAAGTTCCTGCAACTAAAATCCTTCCCTTACTCTTAACAACATAATCTAAAGCAGCTGCTGCATCATCAGGCATTACATAACTAACTATCTGATAGCCTTTTTCTAAAGAAGCATTTCTTCTTATTCTTACTGGATGAATATCTTTATATCCTGTATCTGTATTTTTTCCAACAATAACTATTTCTGGAAGAAGAATTTTTTTA
>CAZJPU010000137.1:0-2369 GCA_964548105.1 Candidatus Woesearchaeota archaeon
GAATAGCGGAGACGCGAGAGGGGGGTAGGGGGGTGTCGCGTTGCCGTTATTGGATGGATTGTGTTAAATTTAAAGTAAGGTTAATTTTTTATAGGTCTAAATATTGTAAATAGTATGGAAAGTAGAATAAAAGATTTAATTAAAACAGGTGAAGGATATAACTTAGAATTCAAGGAGAAAATTGGTTCTAATTTAGATAAAGAGATTTGTGCTTTTGCAAATGCTAATGGTGGAAAAATTATTTTAGGAGTTGAAGATTCAGGGAAAGTTATTGGTTTCAACCTTTCTAATTCAGATACTTCAAAAATTCAGAGTATTGCACGAAATATGGATCCAAGTTTCAAAGTAGATATTGAAACAATTGAAAATATGATTGTTATTGATGTGATAGAGGGAAAAAATAAACCTTATTCTATTGGTGGGAAATTTTATTTGAGAATAGGTGCAAATTCACAACAAATGCAAAGAGATGAAATAAGAGAATTTTTTCAAAAAGAAGGAATGGTCTTGTTTGATGAAAAGCCAAATCCCAAATTTGATTTAGATAAAGATTTTGATCACTATAAATTCAAGAACTTTCTAAATCTGGCAAAGATTACGGATAATCAAGATCATAAAAACACTCTTAAAAATTTATCTTTAATTGAAGATGAAAAACTGAAAAATGCAGGGGTTTTGTTTTTCTGTCATAGGGTTACTAAGTTCTTTATGCAAGGGGAAATAAGTTGTGTTTTATATCAAGGAAAAACAAAAACAAATATCCTAGATAAAAAAGGTTTTGATGCAGATATTTTGTCTAATTATGAAAATGCATATAATTTTATTTTGTCAAAACTAAATACAAATTATATTATTGGTAGAGAACGAGAAGAAAAATTAGAACTGCCTGAAGATGCAATTCGTGAAGCATTAATTAATGCCTTTGTTCATCGTGATTATTTTTCTAATGGGCATATCCAGATAGATATTTTTTCAGATAGGGTTGAGATTAGTAATCCAGGAGGTTTAGTTTCTGGGTTAAGTAAAGAAGATTTTGGCAAGAGAAGTTTGCCTAGAAATCCTTTGCTAATGGGTTTAATGTTAAGGGCGAATAAGGTTGAAAAGGTCGGATCAGGCATTCAAAGAATTAAGGACGCTATGAAGAAATTTGGTTTGAAGGTTAAATTTGAGAATACTAAATTTTTTACTGTTATTTTTGAGAGAAAGGAAGTAAAAAATGTCCCTGAAAATGTCCCTGAAAATGTCCCTGATAGGTTAAAAATGATAAAAGATTTTATGTCAAAAGATAATAAAATAAAAATATCTGAATTAGCTAAAAGGTTGGGCGTGAATGAAAAAACCATTAAAAGAGATATTGAGAAACTTAAGGAAGAAGGATTATTAAAAAGAATTGGCGGAGCAAAGGGCGGACATTGGGAAGTTTGAGGGAATCATTAATTATGAGGGCATTTGAGCTCTTTTATTCACAATAGAATTATGATTTTAATATTAAAAATCTATTTATACTCTTCACTTACATCTTCTTTGTTTCCATCCATATCTCTTGCTTCGATTTTTGTCCAGTTAGAATTATTTCCCCATTCTTTAGAATTTTCTATTATTTGATTACTTGATGGGTCAACTAAGATCTTATAACCTTCAGGGGTATAGTATTCTGTCCATGCGTGATCCCATCCTTCAGGCGTTATTTTTCTAGTTTTGTAACCTAATTTTTCCATAACCTCCATAAAATATTGAGCATCCTCTCCACATCTGCCTAACCCTGATTTGATGACCCAAGAAGCAGGAACTCCCCTATGGAAAAATCTGATACTTTTGTTTATATAATAAAAACCAAATCCATTATTGAGTGTTAAAAATTCTTCTTCCTTTGAAGGATAATGAATATTTTTATGCACATAGTTTAAAAGAATAGGTACGACCTCTTTATGATCTGTTTTGTTCCCTAATATTTCTTGAATATGTTCATTAATTCTTGCTTCCCCTAAAATCCAATTGTAAATGAAAGGGTAGCTTACAATAAAAACTAGGATTAAGAATAATAATATAAAAATTATACTAAAATAAATAAGAAATTCCTTTGTTTTATTATCAACCATTTTTTCTTATCTTTCTTCTTAAGTAGAGAGTTATTCCTAAAAGACTAAATAAAGTTACAGAAATTATGGGAATTGATATTTTTAATGTTAGTTTAAGGAATGAAAGCTCATTTTTGATATCATTTATTTCTGTGTAGAAATTGTCTATATTTTGATTTAGTAAAATTAATTCCCTATTAGTAATTTCCACAGTCTTATTTTCATAAAGTTCTTTATAATATTCAGAAAGGTTTTTGTAGTAATTCCTTTCTTTTGTTAGATTATCTATTG
>CAZJPU010000138.1:0-2189 GCA_964548105.1 Candidatus Woesearchaeota archaeon
TCCTCATTTAATCTAGATTTCCCATTTTCAATAATAATTAATGGCCTCATAACTCTTCCTACTTCAGTAGATAGTAAAACATTATTTAATGCTTTATTATATCTAATACTAAGTTCTATTGGTAACTCTCCTTGCCTTCTTTTTTCTTTTAATTTATCAACAAAATATTTGTATTTTTCAATATGTCCTATAAATCTTCCATTAAAGAAAATATCACTTCCATTGCTTTCGATATCTTTTTCCATACCAAGATCTGCTAAAACCTGAATTAATTTTTCATCAGTTAAATGTGTTCTTGTAGAAATTTTTGCAAGTAACGCAAGATTTTTTCTCAAACCAATTTCTGTTCCTTCAGGAGTTTCTACAGGACAGAATCTTCCATAATGGGTTGGATGCAATGTTCTTGCAAGAAAATTTTCTTGTTCTCCTGGAAGCATACTTGAAACTCTTTGTAACTGAGATAAAATAGCTAGATAATTTGTTTTATCCATATTTTGTGTTACACCTGTTCTTTCTCCAATCCAATTACCAGTTGCAATTGCAGATTCAATTCTATGCGTGAACAATGTAGATTTTGCAATTGTTTTTATAGAATAGAATTTTTTTCTTTTCTGAATTTTTTGTAATGAGTGCTGAATATCTCTAAGAAGAATATTCATATTAATCCTAAATAAATCTGCTAACAAATCTCCTGATAATCTTACTCTTTTATTAGCATAATGATCCTTATCTGTTAGATTATCTGGATTTTCTTTAGCAACAAAAAATTGTTTTACAAATTTACATAATGTGGTTGCTTTTTCGATTCTGTGTTCTTTCTTAAGTCCAATATGAGGTAAGAAATAAGAATCCAATCTTTGTTTTATTCTATCTAAGATTTCTTTTTTAGTTCCTTGTAATGATGTTTGTTCAGCAATAGCCATCATAGCATCTTCTTCATTTTGAATATGAGCATATTCATATAAGTTAACTATCAGGCTGTCATTTTCCTTACCAATATATTTTGCAATATCACTTTCTTTTGTTAGTCCTAACGCCTTTAATATAACAATAATAGGAATATGTTTAAATCTTGAAAATGATATCTCCACAATCCCCTCGTTTGTATCTGTTATTGAAATTGGTATTCTATAACTTCCTCTTTTTGAAAATAATCTTAACATCAAATCCTTTCCTTTTGATTTCTCAATAAAAGGTTGGTTTTCAGCAAGATCTTCTGTCATAACAATAACTCTTTCATTACCATTTATTAAAAAATAACCTCCAGGTTCTAACGGATCAATATAATTTTCAATTAACTGATCTTTATTTAGCCCAGAAAGATTACAAACATCACTTTTAACAATAACTGGAATTTTTCCAATTTCAACATTATGGCTTTCTAGTTGGCCTAATTGTTTAATTGTAATTTCAACATTTACAGGTGCAGAATATGTTAACCCCCTGATTCTTGATTCTGTAGGAGTTATTAAATGAGAACTTCCATCTGCCTCAATAACTTGGGGCATTTTTACTCTTATCTTACCAAGTCTTATTTCAATATCCTCTTTTGGCATTGTTTCATTTAGTTCATCAATAATTTCTTGCATTCGATGATTAATAAAATTATTAAAACTGGTTATATTAGACTCTATAAGGCTATGACTTTCAAGATATTTTTTTACAAGTAAGTGTTCTTCTTTATTTTTTTCTTGTTTTATTTCCATTTTTATTATTTAATCTCGATTTTACCTAAAGATTTTTTTAAAACCTTATCTTTTTTGCTTAAAGATTTTTTTAAAATCTTTAGTTTATCCAAACTTTATTCTAAAAGCTTGAAAAATAGTTATAATTTAATGAAGATTTATACAGTAACTACCCTATAATATATAACTTTTTTATCTTCAATTTGTCTTTCTATTTTAATTACGTCAGAAATTTGACAACCTTCAGGTAATGTAGGGTCATTAATCTTAATTTTAGGTAACTGAACAAGAGAGATATTAATTTCACTAAGCAATTCTTCAATCTCTTTTGGAGTTAATTTAATATGTTTTGGCTGTAGAATATGCATTTTTTATAGTAGATTTTTTTGCATTAAAAAACAAGATATTTACCTTTAACAACTTTATAATAATAAAAAATAAATCTTTAAAAAGGTTTATAAACCTTTCTATTGAAAATCAGAAACTAATTTTTATAAGAAAAGA
>CAZJPU010000139.1:0-2186 GCA_964548105.1 Candidatus Woesearchaeota archaeon
AATAAATCTAACAGAAAAAATATTCAAAAAGAAAAAACCAATTAAAAAAATAAAATTTGCAAAATTAATGACAGACCCCAATAAATCACTAGTAATCGGAAATATTTTTAAAAGAAAAAGAAACAAAAAAGATTATTCATTAAAAAATCCAAAAATCTCAGAACAAGAAATTGATGATGCTACAATCAATGGAAAAGAAAGTTTTCTGCTTTTCCAATCATATGGATTTCCACTTGAGATGATTGATGAACTAGCAATGGCAAAAGGTTTTCTATTATATCATCATAATTTTAGAAAAGAATTAGAAAAACATCAAAAACTTTCAAAAACAGCAACTCAAGGAAGATTTAAATCAGGTCTAGCAGATAGTAGCAAACAAACAAAAAAACTTCATACTGCAACACATTTATTACTAGCTGCACTAAAAAAAGTTCTTAAAGATCCTAATATCTATCAAAAAGGTTCAAATATAACTCCAGAAAGATTAAGATTAGATTTTAATTTTGACAGAAAATTAACAAAAGAAGAAATAAAAAAAATAGAGGAAATTGTTAATCAAAAGATTGTTGAATCAATTCCAGTCGCTTGTAAAACCATGACTCCTAAAGAAGCAAAAAAAGCAGGAGCAACAGGAGTTTTCGAAAACAAATACGGAGATAAAATAACCGTCTATTCTGCAGGAAATTTCAGTAAAGAAATTTGCGCAGGACCTCATGTTGAAAATACAAATGAACTTGGAAATTTCAAAATAAAAAAAGAAGAATCAAGTAGCGCAGGAGTTAGAAGAATTAAAGCTATTTTAAATTAATATAATGGAGGCGGAAAAAATGGAAGAAGAAAAAAAAGAAAGCAATGAAAACAAGAATTGCATATTTCCAAAATGTCCAATATGTGGGAAGGGATTTTTACTCCCTTTTTCATTTAAAGAAGATGTTTTTGAAAAATGGCAATGTACTAATCCTGATTGTGATTTTATTTTAAGAAAAGAAAGAAGATAAATTAATTAAAATCTATTTAACCAATTAATTTATAAGCTTAAGAAGTCTTATTAATAAATGGCAGATCCAGGAACAGCAGTTGCAGGAGGAGCAATAATTGCTTTTATCTTTCTATTTTTTTTAGCTCCGGTCTTAATTGGAATATTATCAATTCTTAGTTTGGTATTCTGGATTTTCATGGTTATTGATGTTGCTCAAAGAAAATTCAAAAACGAAAATGACAAAATCCTATGGATTTTGGTAGTTGTTTTAGCAGGAATTATAGGAGCAATAATCTATTATTTTATGATTAAAAAACCAGATAAACATTAAAAATAATATTTATTCATTATAAAAATTCTTAAACAATCTTAAAATTTAGAAAAGCTTAATCTTGCAGTTTGTCCTTCTTTCAAAGCAGCAGGTTGAAAATCATAAAAAACAGGATTAAAATACTCTGCACTTAAAGATTCAGCAGACAATTCTTCAAGCCCATCAAACAGCTTCCCAAAACTAAGTCTATCAAAACTAAATTTATTAACAGATAAAACTTTCTCCAAATCTCCGATTAAAGGAATTGCTAGTTGAGAAATCCAAAAACCATCATAACTTCCAGTCAATGGAGAATGGTCCTCTTGTGAACCATATTCAACATTCATTGAATAGAGAATTGCTCCAGGACCAGCATTTAAAGGAGTTAACTTCAAAAATGAAAGATTTCCCCTTTCAGGTAAATAAACCCCTAATAAAAGCCTATTAAACCCAAGATCATCAAACTCGTCATGAATCATGCCTATAACTTTTCCATCAGGACGATGACAACAAAATCCTTCCTGAGATATATCAATTCCTTCAAAATGATAATGTCCTTGAAAATTATACTGAGTCATATCTCCAGTTATTTTATCAGGTTTAGGTTCTCTATTTTCCATAAATAACAACCAAATTAAGCCCTTAAAAAGGTTATCATGACAAATTAAATCTCTTTAAAACTAACTACTCAACAAAAATACCTGGTTTACCAGGTTTAGCTTTTTTACTCTTATTTTCAGGATCATATTTATTTTTATCATTAACTGCAAAAACAAAAACAGATTTTCCAATTTTATTTACTAACATATCAACATTATAAATCTCAAGTTCATTAGGCATAACATAAAAATAAATCTTCTCACATTCTTTTCCTTGTTTTTCTTTTATTATTTTTAA
>CAZJPU010000140.1:0-2100 GCA_964548105.1 Candidatus Woesearchaeota archaeon
CCAATAACGATTGTAATAAAACTTTCTTCTGGAATTGTTCCAATATTTGTCATGTAAATAACTCTTGCAAGCTTTCCTCTTTTACCAATTTGCTTTGTTTCTTCATCATACCAAATTTTTGCATAAACATTTCTATGCTCTAATTCATACTCTCCTGCAAGATAACTTATAACTGACATAAAATCTTCCCTACTTAAATCTGAATAACAATAACTTTTTTTTATTAAATTAAACATTTCATTAATATCCCAAATTTTTTGTATAGCCATCCCATAAATTTGCTGACTTAAAACATCTAAACAATTTTTTGGAAACCTTATCCTATCAATTTTTCCCTCAACAGACTCTTTATTTAAAATACTACACTCTATTAGATCATCTCTGTCTAGAACAACAAACCTTCCTTTTGAAACTTCATGTAATTTATGACCACTTCTTCCTATTCTTTGAACTGAACGAGCAGAACTCTTTGGACTTCCTAATAAAATCACTAAATCAATATAACCAATATCAATCCCTAGTTCCAAACTAGTTGAAGTAACAACACACTTTAATTCTCCTTTTCTTAATTTTTCCTCAACCTCAAACCTATATTCCTTACTTAATGCAGAGTGATGAGCTCCAATTTCTTCTAGATATCTAGAAGGAAACATCTCTTTTAAATGATTAATAACTCTTTCAGTAGCAGCCCTTGTATTTGTAAAAATAACAGTAGTTTTATGCTCCTGTATAAGTTTATCAATTAACCCATATAAAGAAGAATGCATATCAAATTTTGTAGTATCTATTAAGTCTTCAACTCCTGTTAAGACTTTTATATCCAATCTTTTAGTTGTTTGAACCTCTGCAATTAAACACTCTCTATCTTTTCCAACTAAAAAATTTGCAACATCATCTAAAGGTGCAATTGTAGCACTTAAACCAATTCTTACTGGATTAATTTTACTAATACCTTCAAGTCTTTCTAAACTAATGCTTAAATAAACTCCTCTTTTATTATCTAGTGAATGAATCTCATCAATAATTACAAATTCTACACCATAAAACAATTCTATAAATTTTATTGTGGTTAGTAAAATCGCCAAACTTTCAGGAGTTGTAATAAAAATATGAGGAGGATTTTTTCGCATCTCTGCTTTTTCTTTAGCAGTAGTATCTCCAGTTCTTAATCCCACACGAATTTTTTGTATTTTAATCCCCTTTATTTTTGCCAAACTCTCAATTTCTTCTAAAGGTCTAAGAAGATTTACATAAATATCATTATTTAATGCTTTTAACGGCGAAGCATAAATACAATAAATTTTCTTTTCAAGTTCATCTTTTTTAGCCAAACCAACCAAATAATTCAAAATAGCAAGAAAACTAGTCAAGGTTTTTCCACTACCTGTTGGAGCACTTATCAAAATATTTTTTCTTTCATGAACATTCATTACTCCATATAACTGACTATCTGAAAACTTTTCAAATTTACTAAAAAACCATTCTTTTACTAAAGGGTCTAAAATTTTAGATAATTCTTCATGCTTTCTTAATTCAACTCGGGGATATTTTTGTTCTAGTTTCATTTTACTAAAAAAAACAAGATTTTTTAATTTTTAAAGAACACCTAATACTATGATGAAGTGCTTGAATTTATAAAACTATCTAACTCTTTAAGAATCAATTTTCCAAACTTTCCCATTATCCGCATCTACTTCAACTTGGTCTCCATCTTTAAATATTTTTGAAGCATTTCCAGTTCCAACAATACAGGGAGTCTTAAATTCTCTTGATTAGGACTCATTTTTAAGATAATTTAAATTTTTTTAAGCTACTTTTTTTCTATCCCTAACATATCTAACTGGAACTTCAAAATAATGTTCTTTCTCTTTGCCAGAATCATGAAATTTCCCATCATCTCCAAGAACTCTTAATTGAACATAATGATGCCCGTTTATAACCTTTCCATCTAAACTAATTCTCACATCACCTCCAAAAGAACTATAAGCATAAGATCCCCCATCCTTTGCAATATTTCCTTCAAGATGAGGAATTGTTTTTAACATTTGAGTATCTAATCCTGCATTTCTAAAACTTCTAAGTACACTTGCTGCTGATCTT
>CAZJPU010000141.1:0-2054 GCA_964548105.1 Candidatus Woesearchaeota archaeon
CCTGCCAAGATTTGAACTTGGGACCCCTACCTTATCAGAGTAGTGCTCTAACCTGGCTGAGCTACAGGACCATGAAATCTAATAAAATTTAAGATATTTAAAGTTATTTAAAGGTTTCTTAACAACCTCCCAAACCTTTTTAAACACAATTTTCTCCTTAATCATAACAAAACATGATTAAATATCTAAAATGACAAAAGGACTTTATCATCAACTAAGAGAAACTTGGAAAAAACCAGATCCAGAAAGACTTAGAGAACTCATGGTTGAATGGAGAAGAGAAAATGTAGTTAAAAAAATTGATAAACCCACAAGATTAGATAGAGCTAGGAGTCTTGGTTATAAAGCTAAAAAAGGAATTGTTGTTGCTCGTGTAAGAATCCAAAGAGGAGGCCGTAAAAGAGCAGTAATTAATAAAGCAAGAAGAACAAAAAGACAAACAAATCGTAAAACTCTTAAAATGAATTATAAATGGGTTGCAGAAATTAGAGTTCAAAAAAAGTTCCCAAATTTAGAAGTTCTTAATTCTTATCTATTAGCTAAAGATGGAAAACATTATTTTTATGAAGTAATTCTTATTGATTATAGTAAGCCAGAAATTAAAAATGATAAAACAATGAACTGGGTTTGTAAAAAAACAAATCAACACAGAGTTCATAGAGGTCTTACAAGTTCTGGTAAAAAGTCTAGAGGTCTAAGAAACAAAAGTCCAATGAATAAGAATAGACCAAGTGTAAGAGCTGGAAAAAGAAGAGGAAAGTAATTTCAAAATAACACTTTCATAAGGATATCTTCTGAAAAAGATTATCATCCATATCTGGACTTAATAAAAGTGGTTTAACCTTTCCAGTATCTAATAAAGCTCTTCTTCCTTCCTCAGAGGCGCCTAATACAATATAACCCCCAGGCTTAGCTAAATCTACAAAAAAATCTTCAGAATCTCCTATCTGGTTTGATTCAGAATACACCACATCATAATTACCTACCTCTAATTCAGGAGGTACTGAATTTTTACGTTCATTCCACTTTCCAATACCCCATCCAATTAAACGTGTAGATTTATTTCCATGCATAAATCTCCTCCAACAATCTAAACCTCCGGGAGTATCAATACGACTATGCCAAGAACCACCATAAGGAATTATCACTTCTGGATTTTCAATACCATAACTTTTAAGCTTTCTAATTGTTTTTAAATTTGTTTCTCCATTATATCTAAAATCATTATCCACATAATCCCAATGTCCCAAAGGTTTAGCAGGTTCTGTTGTAAGAAAATCAGTTCTAAAAGAAATAGGATCTCCTGCTGAAAATAAAAAAACTCCTTTAAAATCCTCCCCTAGTTTTTGTTCAAGAAATTGCTCATAAAAAATAGCCCCTCTTTTCCTCACTCCCTCATAGGCTAATTTACCTGCCCTTTCTTCAATCTCTTTATCAAATTCTATTGAAAATTTTTCTCCCTTAATCTCAAATCTTGCAAACCCATCTATTACTCCTTCAGAAAAACTAGGCAAATTCAAACACCCAATATAATTATCTCCGCCCCTAACAACTCTAACTCTTTGCCCAGACCTCTCCCTCAATAGATTGTTAGTTCTTCCATTTCCATTTGTTTGTAGCTGATTAATTTCTCTTAAAATATCTCCAACAAGTTTTTCTCTATAAGCACAATAAGTTTGTTCAGCTTCAACTAAACAAGAAAGACTAGGTTGTATGTCTTGTAATAAATCATCAATTATCATAACCCCCTCATTAAAAATGCATTTAAAAACTTTACTTATTATATTTTATCCAGATAATTATTTCAAAAACATTTAATAACCTTAAACATCTTTTTCTAAAATAAAAAAGAGAAAATGATACAGACAATAGGCATAATAGGTTTAGCATTACTCGCCTTAGCATGGATTCCTCAAACATATTCCGTTATTAAAAAAAAGCAAAGCAATATTAATCTAAATTTTGGGATTCTATATGTAATTGGCTGATTAATATTAGTACCTTATTCTATACAAATCAAAGATAATATTTTTCTTATATTTAATTCAACTGAT
>CAZJPU010000142.1:0-1954 GCA_964548105.1 Candidatus Woesearchaeota archaeon
ATTTACAAGTTTTAAAAGTTTATTATCTTTTTTCTCTGGTTCAAATTCATCATTTTCAAATCTAATATTCTCTAATAAAATTATCTCTCCAGGTTTTAAGTCTTCAATTGCTTTAACAGCCTTTTTTCCCAAAATATCATTAATAAACTTAACTTTCACAAAATTATTAAGTAATTTTGAATGTTGCTTAAGACTTAAAAAATCTGATTTTCCAGGTTGACCCTGATGTGCAATTATAACAATTCTTGCTTTTTTCTTTTTTAATTCCTTAATTGTTTCCAAAGATCCTTTTATTCTTTCCCCTAACAAAACTTTCCCATTAACAACATCAGAATTAAGGTCAGCCCTTAAAAGAACTGTTTTTCCATCAAATTTAAAATTATTAAGTGTTTTCATATTCATCTCTTTTTTACACAATCAATATAAGAATAAAAGTGTTTTAAATTTATCTACAACCTCTTTAAAAAATCTACCATTCTACAACTATAACCATATTCATTGTCATACCATGCTAAAATTTTCACTAAATTACCATTCACCTGAGTTAACAAACTATCAACAATTGAAGAATTAGAATTCCCAATTATATCTGAACTTACAATTTCATCTTCACTATACTGCATTATTCCCTTTAATTTTCCAAGAGAAGCTTTTTTCAGAGCATTGTTTACTTGATCAACTGTAACGTTTTTTTTCAATTCAACAACAAAATCAGTAATACTTCCGCAGGCAACAGGAACTCTTAAAGCTAAACCATCTAATTTTCCTTTTAAACTTGGAATAACTTCTGTAACAGCAGATGTAGCCCCAGAACTTGTAGGAATTATATTTACAGCAGCAGCCCTTGCTCTTCTTAATTTTTTATGAGGAACATCTAAGATTTTTTGATCATTTGTATAAGCATGAACAGTAGTCATAAATCCTTTTTTAATCTCAAAATTATCATTCAAAATCTTAGCAATAGGTGCTAAGCAATTAGTTGTGCAACTAGCCATAGAAATTATTTTATGATCTTTTTTAAGTTGATCATCATTAACTCCTAATACAACCATGATATCTGGATTTTTTGCAGGTGCTGAAATAACAACTCTTTTTGCTCCTGCCTTCAAATGTTTTGAAGCACCATCCCTATCTGTAAAAAACCCAGTAGATTCAACAACAACATCTATTCCTAACTCTTTCCAAGGAAGATTTTCAGGATCTTTTTCAGCAAAAACTTTTATTTTCTTTCCATCAATCTCAACAAACCCTTCACCAGCATTAATCTTTTTATCATAATTTCCAAAAACAGAATCATATTTTATTAAATAAGCAAGAGTCTTAGTATCAACAAGATCATTTACTGCAACAATGTTTATATTTTTATCTAAAGCTATTTTTAAAACAGACCTACCAATTCTTCCTAAACCATTAATTGCGACTTTCATTCTTTTTTTATCTAGAATATAAACTCAATGAATTAATAAAGGTTTCTATAAAAACTAAACATTTTTATATAAAAAGATGCCTCTTAAAAAAATGCCAATCCCAAAATTAGGAAAATCAAAAAAAGGAGAAGATATGCATTATTCTGTTGGAGCTTTAATTAAAAATAATAATAAATATCTCGTGATAGATAGAACCCTACCCCCTTATGGTTTTGCAGGAATTGCAGGACATATTGATGAAAATGAAACCCCAGAACAAGCATTAATAAGAGAAGTTCAAGAAGAATCTGGATTAGAAATAAAAAAACATAAATTACTTTTTGAAGAAGAAATAGAAGGAAACTGGTGCAGTAAGGGAATTAAAACTCATTATTGGTATTTATTTGAGTGTGAAGTCACAGGAAAGCTTCAAAAAAATCCTAGAGAAATAAAATCTATAAAATGGTATTTAAAAGAAGAAATAAATGAACTACAACAAAAACAAAAATTAGAACCTGTTTGGGAATATTGGTTTAAGAAATTAAAGA
>CAZJPU010000143.1:0-1921 GCA_964548105.1 Candidatus Woesearchaeota archaeon
ATTTTTTTATCAAAGAGAATGTATTCAATTTTGTAATATGAGATAATAGAACAAATTTATTTTTAGGTTATATTTAAATAACTATTCTAAAGTCTCAATAACTATTTGGAGAAATCATACACTTTTTGGGAAGAAAGTTTTAAAAAGAAGAAAATTAAGAGAAAGAATAAAATGTTATTTGTATTATAGAATTTAGATATATGATTAGCTTGGAAAAAATCTTTTAACTAACTCCTGTCTAGATATTAAATCTTCTCAATTTTTTTAACTGGCTCTGTTTTTGTTTTTTGTCCTGTATATCTATTTGGTTTTTTATTATTTCCACTTGCATCAAGTGGAAGTCTTGTTGGGCAATTAGGATTAAAACAAAAAACCCATGGGCGTTTTCCTTGTTTAATACGAATAAGCATTGGCCATTTACATTCTTCACAAAGTTTTTGTGTATGGTTTCCTTCATCATTTTTTACTTCTGCTTTTTTAATTAATGAATTTGAAGGAAGAGAATATGTTTGTTTACAGTTAGGATAACTAGTGCAAGCTACAAAATATGATTTAAATCTAGGAGTATATTTGATTGTTAATTCTCCGGTTTTGCAAGAAGTACATGGCATTAATTTAGCATCTTCTTTTTCTTCTTCCCATGCAGTTTCTATTGAACCTCTTAATTCTTTTCCAATTATTATTTCATTTTTTTTAAAATCTTTTGAAATTTCAGTAAGGGCATTTTCTGCTTTTTTTATTGTTTTTTCTTCTTTTTTTTCTAAATCTTTTTTCGAGTTTCTTATATTATCCATGTCTTTTTCTATTTCTCTTGTTAATTTTTCATTAATTATTATTGGAGAGTGTTTTTCAAGAGAATTTATTAGATTCATTCCTAGTTGGGTTGCTTTTATTGATTTGTCTTTAATATATTTTCTATCATAAAGTGTTTCAATTATATTTGAACGAGTTGCTTTTGTTCCAAGATTTCTTTTTTCTAGTTCTGTTATTATTGAGGCTGGAGAATATCTTCTTGGAGGTTTTGTTTCTTTTTCCTCGGTTTTTACTTTATCAATATTAGCTTCTCCATTGAAATCTTTTATTTCTTTTTCCTCCATTTTTACTGGATAAACTTCTATCCAGCCTTTTTTTAAAATTTCCATTCCTTTTGCTGAAAATTTAAGGCCTTCAATTTCTGTTTCTACTCTTTTATTTTCTAATTCTGCACTTTCACAAAAACAAGAAATAAATCTTTTAAGAATTAAATTATATATTTTTTCATCATAATCTTCTAAATTTTTCTGGATTCCTGTTGGCATTATTGAAGGGTGAGCAGGGTCTGATTTACTTCCTTCAACTGGTTTTGAATTAGTTGCAAATTTTGTTAATTCTGGGTAATTTTTGCTTAATTGTTTCATTATTTCTAATGGTTTAACTGCTTCTGGTATTTTTTGGCTGCTTGTTCTTGGATATGAAATTATTCCTGCAAGATATAATTTTTGAGCTACTTGTAGAGTATTTGATGGAGTTATTCCGTGAAATTTATAGGCTTCTATTTGTAATGTGGTAAGATCAAAAGGGGTAGGAGGATTTAGGGTTTGTTTTGTTTTTTTAGTTTTTGCGATAGTTGTTTTGTCTTTTAATTTTTCAAATTTATCCAGTTCTTGTTTTTTTGTTATATCTTTATTGTGTTTTAATTCAATTGTATTTTTTTGGTCATTAATTGTTATAAAAATCTGCCAGTAAGTACTTGGTTTAAATGCTTGAATTTGTTTTTCTTTTTGTACTATAAGATTTAGCGTAGGTCCTTGAACCCTTCCAATAGACATTACAGCAAATTTTCCTGTTGTTTTAATAGAGTTCATTAATGCTCTTGAGAGATTTATTCCATAAAGCCAATCTAAAAAATGTCTTGTTTCTCCTGCAATTGCTTGTCCCCATT
>CAZJPU010000144.1:0-1916 GCA_964548105.1 Candidatus Woesearchaeota archaeon
AAAAATGAAACCTGGAGATGTTTTTGTTTTAGGTGGGAAAAAATATCAGTTTAAGTATACAAAAGGAATGAATGCATATGTTCAAGCAGGAGTAAAAAGAAATCCTACAATTCCTAGTTGGTTTTCTGAAATGCTTCCTTTAAGTTTTGATTCTGCTATAGAAATTAGTAAATTTAGAAAGGAAATAAATTCTAAGTTTGAGAAAAAACTTGGTAAAGAAAAAATTATTGAATTTATAAAAGAGTATGCATATTCTGGAGATAATGTTGCTCTAGCGATTTATAGATATTTTTATGAGCAATATCACTATGCAAAGATTCCTCATGAAAATAGAATTGTTGTAGAATTTTACAAGGGTGAGAAAAATTATGTTGTTTTTCATTCTCTTTATGGAAGAAGGGTGAATGATGCACTTTCTCGGGCAATTGGTTATTTGATGGCACAAAAAGTTGGAAATGATGTTGAAATAGGAATTAGTGATAATGGGTTTTATTTTGCAGGGGAAAATCTGCCAATTGATAAAGCTTTAAATTTTTTAAAGCCAGAAAACTTAAGGGAAGTTTTAGATGAAGCTATTTCAAAAACAGAGGTCTTAAAAAGAAGATTTCGGCATTGTGCTGCACGAAGTTTGATGATACTTAGAAATTATAAGGGAATGAGAAAATCAGTTGGAAAACAACAAATGAAATCATTTTTTTTAATGAGTGCCATTAATAAAATTAGTAAAGATTTTCCAATTCTTAAGGAGGCAAGAAGAGAGGTTTTAGAAGATTTAATGGATATAAATAATTCCAAAATTGTTTTAGGATGGATAAAATCAGGAAGAGTAAAAATTGAAAAAATTCATACAGAACTTCCAAGTCCTTTTGGATTAAATCTGGTATTGCAAGGATATAGTGATTTAATGAAAATAGAGGATAAAATAAAATTTTTAAAGAGAATGCATGTTGAAGTTATGAAGGATATTAGTGGGAAAAATGGAAAAACAAAAAATTAAAGAAATTTCTCTTTAAAATTCAAAATTGCTTTTCTATGCTTATATGCAATAAGGTCTGGCAGATTATTTGTATTAAAAAACCGAAAATCAGAAAAATCTTTTTCAATTTTTAATGTCCCCCCTAGAATTTCTCCATGAAAAATAATATCAACAGTAGCTCCTGAGGGGTCTTCATCATCATTGATCTTATAAACTCCTACAAGTTCTTTTGTTTGAATTTTCAGGCCTGTTTCTTCTTTAACCTCTCTAACGGTTGTTTCTTCAGGAGTCTCTTCATATTCCATAAATCCTCCAGGCAATACCCAAAAACCTTTTAGAAGTTCTTGGTTTCTCTTAATCATGAGAATTTTTCCATCTTTTTCTAAGATTGCGCTTGTAGTAGGTTTAGGATTGTTCCAAAAAATAAAATCGCAAGAAGGGCAAGCAAGATAATTTCTGTTATTAATTAGTTTTCTAACAAGTTTGGTTTTACAAGAAGGGCAAAACAGATACATTTTTTCATAGGGGTTGTTATTCATTAAAAAATATAATAACCTAAACTTATAAAAATTTGGGTTCTTAAACAATTTAAGAGATATGTAAGAAAAATGGAAAAACAAAAAAATAAATTATTAAAAATTAGGTATTTACATGATTGTTTACTTATTGGGGAAGAGATTTTAGTTGTTGGAGATTTACATATTGGTTATGAAGACCAATATTTTAAACAAGCTGTTTTTCCTAATGTTCAATTAAAAGAAATAATAAAAAAATTTAGAGGAATTTTTAGCCTATTAGATAAAGAAAAAATTAAAATAAAAAAAATTATATTGTTAGGTGATGTTAAACATGATTTTGGAGGGATTAATAATCAAGAATGGGATGAGATTCTTAAATTAATAGATTATTTAATAGAAAAAGTTAAAGGAAAGGAAAAAGA
>CAZJPU010000145.1:0-1911 GCA_964548105.1 Candidatus Woesearchaeota archaeon
TTTTCTTAGGTATATTATGGTTAAAAAAAAGAGGCCTAAGAAAAAAAGATCAGAAGCTTTTCAAAAACAGAATTTATTTATTCTAGTTTTGTTGATAATTATATTTGCAATAACTCTTTTTAGTTATTATTATTTAGATATACCTTCTTTTATTAAAGAAAGTGGTTTGAGGGATGTAACTTTTGAAAATCAAGCTATTTTAGAAGTCGAGGTTGCAAATACAATTAATGAATTACAAAGAGGTCTTATGAATAGGGAAAGTTTAGCTGAGAATCGTGGGATGTTATTTATATTTTGGGAAGAAAAAGAATTGGATTTTTGGATGAAAGATACTTTAATTTCATTAGATATTATTTTTTTAGATTCTGATAAAACCATTGTTAAGATTGTTGAGAATGTACTGCCTTGTGAAAAAGAACCTTGTGAGGTTTATGGTAGTGAGTCTCCTGCATTGTATGTGGTTGAGGCAAATGCTGGATATGTTCAAGGAAATAATATAGAAGTTGGGCAAGTGGTTGATTTTGAGTGAAATTTATTAATAGGAAATACTATTTTATGTATATTCTATATTGATAATTTTTAAATAGTTTATTTGTGTGAGTTTGAAATGGTTAGTGAAACTCCAATGATAAAAGAGTATTCTATGGTTCCATTAATGTTGGCAGCAGAAGGGCGTTCTTTAGAGGGGAATCCTTCTTGTATTGGTGCTTTTAATGTAAATTTTAGGGCACAATCAGATGGGATTTTTGAAGGAGCATCAAGAGTCGGAGCTCCATTTATAATTCAGGTTAGTAGAGGGGCACGAAATTTTCAAGGAGGTGTAGAAAATATTTCTAATATGATTAGAGAATCTGCAAGAGGGTCTGATAATCTTTATTCAATACATTTAGATCATGGCGATGTTGAAGGGTGTATTGGTTGTGTAACTGGAGGATTTGGGGGTGTGATGATAGATGTTTCTGAGAGGGGTGATATGGAAAATATTGCAATTACAAATGAAATAGTAAAAAGTGCTCATAAAAGGGGAATAAGTGTTGAATCAGAATATGGAGAATTAGCAGGAGTTGAAGAAGATATAATGAGACAAATGACTGTTTATGCAAATCCAATGTCTGTTCCTGTTTTTTTTGGAAGAAGTGGTTGTGATGCTTTAGCAATTGCATATGGAACTTCTCATGGTGCAAATAAAGGAAATACAGAAGCATTAAATGTAGAAATTGTAAAACAAAGTTATGGTGCTCTTAGAAATTTTGGAATGAATAAAAATTGTTTTTTAGTAAGTCATGGTTCTTCAACAGTTCCTGAAGAATTAATTGCTTTAGTAAATAAATATGGAGGAACCTTGAAAGGTGCAAAAGGAGTTCCTGAACCAGTTTTGAAAAAAGTTATTGAATATGGTATTAGAAAAGTTAATATTGATACGGATTTAAGGCTTGGAATTACTGGGGAGACAAGAAAATTCTTTCATGAAAGAAAAGGAGTAGAAGGAAGTTCAGTGCCTTTGGGATTAATTCATAAAGTATTATTTGAAGATGGGGTAAAATCTGAAAAAAGAGTTGTAAATCCTGGAGATATTATAGACCCAAGAGATTATTTAAAGCCTGTGATGGCCTTAGATGGTGGTTTGTTAAGAGAAGATTACACACAGTTTGAAGATGGAGATTTTGCAGAACTAATGGATAAGATAAAACAAAGAGTTGCAGGACATGTTGAACATTTATGCAGGGATGTTTTTGGAAGTGAAGGTTTAGTTGAAAGAGTTGATCGGAGTTTGACATTAGAAGAAATGGCAAAAAGATATGCTAAGGATTCTGTTTTTTGATTAATTCTGTAATTAATATGCAATTTATGTGATTTATGTGATTCCAGAGTGTGTGATTTAGGTAGTCTATTTAATTATATACGATAGAA
>CAZJPU010000146.1:0-1880 GCA_964548105.1 Candidatus Woesearchaeota archaeon
AAAATCAGGTTTTACTGAAATGTATTATTGGAAGAAAAAAGCACCTGTAATAGTTATTGGTCCTGGTGATGATAAAACTGAACATTCAGATAATGAACAGGTAAAGATTACAGATCTTGAAGATGGATTTAAATTTTATTTGGCTTATCTAAAATATTTTTTAACAAATAAAAATATAAACTAATTTATTTTTCAATTTAATTTAAATCCACAATTCTGACAATGCCTATAAGAAGAATAAGTTTTAGATTTACAACTAGGACAATAAATAATTTTAAAATTATTCTCAGTAGAAGAAGAATCTTCTTTAATTGATTGTTTTGCAACTTTAACTTTAGGATTAGTTATTACAGAAACTACAATTTTAAAAATTCCAATTGCTAAAAAAAATAAACCAACATAAAAAAATGGCATCATATTATTCTCTGTACTAGAATTTACAATCTGAGAATAAACACTCATTATAATTCCACATGCTAGCCACATCCAACCTGGTATTTTGTATCCCATTTTATTAAATTAAGTATAAATCTTTTATTTATTGTTATATACTCTCGCTCAATTATTGTATTTTTTAAATGTTTTGCAGTCCCGTAGGGAGCATCCCTCTGCAACAAACTTAATGTTATTTCTTAATGAGCTCACTTTAAGTATATAACAATAAGTATTAAAAAAGCTTTTTATTTGAAAGCATTTTTTCTTTATCAAACATAAACTTTCTTAATGCCTTAGGAATTGTTACTGTTCCATTTGCATTCTGATAAGTTTCTAAAATAGCAACCATTATTCTCGATGTTGCTAAAGCAGTATTGTTTAATGTATGAAGAATTTCTCTTTCATTATTCTTTCTTAATACTTTTATATTTAAATCTCTTGCTTGAAAATCAGTGCAATTACTTAAAGACATTGTTTCTCCATATTCTTTTGTTGTCTCTCTATAAACTTCAACATCATGTGACCTAGCTTTCCATAATGCCAAATCACCAGTACACATTTCTATAACCCGATGAGGAACACCTAATTCTTGTAGAATTTGTTCAGTATTTTGCATCAATTCATCATAAGCTTCCCATGTTTTTTCTGGTGTTGTAAAAATAAATTGCTCTATTTTGTTAAACTGGTGTGTTCTCCACAGCCCTTTTTCATTTATTCCATGACTACCTATTTCTTTTCTAAAACATGCACTATATGAAAATAGTTTAAGAGGAAGATCTTCTTCTTTTATTACAGCATTAGTTAAATATCCTAATATAGAATGTTCACTTGTTCCAATAAGATTTAAATCTTCACCTTCAACTTGGTAAATACTATCTTTAAATTCTTCAACATCCATTGCAGCAGAAAGAACTTTTTTTCTTAGCATTAATGGTCCTTCAATATAAGTATAACCTTTTTTCTGCATAAACTCAATTGCGAATCTGATTAATGCTTGATTAAGTAATGCCAAATCTCCCATTAAATAATAAAATCCATTACCAGAAGTTTCTGCAGACGCTTCAAAATCTGCCCAATTATTTTTTTCACATAATTCAACATGATTTAAGACAGTAAATTTTCTTTTTTTTATTTTTCCCCACTTTCTTACTTCAGGATTTTCAGAATCGTCTTTTCCTACAGGAACATCAGGATGCATTATATTCGGTAATTTGGATAATCTAGAATTAATTTCTTGTTTAAATTTATTAGCTTTTTTTTCAATTTCTGCAATTTCTTTAGGAATTTCTTTAGCTTTTTCAACAATTGGTTTAATGTCTTCACCAACTTTTTTAGCTTTATTAATGTCTTCACTAAGTTTATTTCTCTGAGCTTTAAGTTGATCTACTTCATAAATAAGCTTTCTTACTTCCATAATCCCCTCTTATTCTCTCTAGCTTCTTTCT
>CAZJPU010000147.1:0-1871 GCA_964548105.1 Candidatus Woesearchaeota archaeon
GATCCAGAGTGGTTTTTCTGAACCTTATCCCGAATTTTTTAGAAGAATTTTTCAATTCATGAAGAATTTTATCCCAATATTTATACATATACTTAAAACCCAAATTTTTAATATCATTAGATAAAGATTTTTCTTTAGATGAAAAATCATCTTCTATTATATACTGAGTAGTAAATCCTTTTTTAAAAATAGCTAACAAATCTTTTAATTTTACTGTAAATGGTTTTGGCAACATTTCTAAATACCCTTGCATTCTTAAATCTCTTTCTAAGAAAGTAGATTCTCTTTTTACTAATATTTTCCAATTAAATTTAAGTAGATTATTAAAATCTTTCAATTCTTCTTTTCTCTTTAACATTTTTACTTATTTTTTTTAATAATTTTAACAATTCCTTGTTTAGTATCTAATTCAATTAAATCCCCATCTTTCAAAATTTTAGTTGCATTTTTTGTTCCAATAATACAAGGTATTTTTAGTTCCCTGCTTGTTACAGCAGCATGACTTGTAACTCCTCCTAAATCTGTTACAATACCTATTGATTTTTTCATTGCTATAATAAAATCTGGAGTAGTCAAAGGTGTTACAAGAATATTTCCTTCTTTTACTTTATTAAGTTCGCTACGATCTTTAACAACAACTACTTCACCTTTTGCTTCCCCTTTACTTGTAACAATTCCCTGGATTATGTCACCCTGCCTTTTATTCGAGAACTTTTCTTTCCATTCATTTAATTTATTATTTGTAACAAGAAGATATTCATTAGAATTATCTGAAATATAAGCATAACCAATACGCCTTTCTTTGATTTTTTTATAAAGATTATCTTCTACTTTTTCTTTTTTTAATGAATCCTCAATCTCCTCTGGTAACATATAAATTATATCTTTGAATGTTAATTTTAATCTTTTAGAAATTTCTTCTAAGATTGGATAAATAATAAAGCAACTTTTATTCATCCATTCTAGTCGTGCAGTTCTATAATAAACTGCTTTTTGTAGAATTTTTGCACTTTCTTTTTCTTCATTAGATTTAATTTTTTTAATAACTCCATTAGCTTCTATTAAATGATTTTTTCTTTCGTTTAATAATTTTTCTTTTTCTTCTTTTGCATTTTTTATTACCTCTTTTATTTTTTGAATAATCTGATTCTCATCATAAATTTCTCCTGAAAATAATGTGGATTGTATCCATCCATATTCCTTAAAATGGTTTTTTACAAGATTCTTAAACCCAATAGAATCTAAAGAAATTTTATTATCTTGAATTTGTATAGCAATGCCTAATAAATCCTCCTTTTCTTTAAAACTTTCTAATTGTTTAAAAGAAACAGCAATTTTCAGAAGAAATCTATCAGTATCTTTAATACCACTATTTTTTAAAGAATCTCTAATCTTTGATTCTAATGTTAAATCAATTACTGTTGGAACACCAATAGCCCCTAAACATGCTTGGTATTCTTTAAAGAATTTTCTTAACCTTTTAATTATTTCTTGATTTGAGGTTTTTGAATTAAAATCTTTTACTATCTCTTTTGAAACTGAAATAAGTTTTTGAGATTGTTTTTCAATTATCTTATAAGTATTTGAAACCTTATTTATTGTATCTTCAGAAAAGTAATCTTGAATTTTGTCTGTTTCACTCAAATCTATGTAAATATCATTATCAATAATCATTCTATTTTTAAAAGGCGGAATTTTAGGAAGTAATTCTGGTAATGCTTTTCTATAACCTTTATGAATAAGGCTCTCTGATAAAAGTTCTGTTTTAAATGATACAACTAAAAGCCAATTCTCCTTCATTTTTTAACTTCTTAATTTAATAAATTAAACAATATGACCTAGTTTTTAAAACTAATCTTCAAATTTTTTTA
>CAZJPU010000148.1:0-1836 GCA_964548105.1 Candidatus Woesearchaeota archaeon
ATAATGCCCACGCTCATATAAGAGCTTCTTTTTTCAACTCTAATTTAACAATCCCTTTTGAAAATAATAAACTATCATTAGGAACTTGGCAGCAGATTATCATTATAGACTTTGATACTGCTCCTAGAAAAAGAGAGATCGTTGTAAGTGTAATTAAAGAATGATAATATAATAATTTTATCTTTTTCCCAAAAACTCTTTATCCCAGATTGGTTGTGTTAATTTTTCTAATTCTTTATCAAAATCTTCTAATATTTTTGAATATTCTTCAGACTTAATTGTCTGTGCAGCAGGAAGGTCTTCGGTTTTTACATTTTTAGTCATTATGCTTCCTTTAAAATTTATCCAATGATCCCTAATTGAACAAGGCATAAGCCAATTTTTCTTTTTAAGAGAATCATCATACCCATATCCATCTTGCCATTTTCTCCCTTTTTTAAAAAAATCTGAAAATAAAGCATCTTCAAGTTTTTTATTATTCTTATATAAATCAAAAACATTATCTGTATAATAAGGAACAAATACACAAGGCATGATATTACCATTCCAATCAATATAAAAATATCCTGAGCTCCTTCCATAAGCAATACATCCATTTGATAAAATTCCACTATTCCAAAAATCAGCAACACAATATTTCTTATCTTTTATTAAATACTCCCATTTTCTATATAATTTTACTCTTTGTTCTGGAGTTATCATTAATTCTTTAGCATCATTTGCACATCCTATTGGCATTATCTGAAAAATCCACGCATAAGTTGCACCCAACTCTTTAAAAACAAAATCCCAAAATTCATCTTTCATAATTGTATCAAAATTTTTTGAAGTTGCAGTTACAGAAACTCCAAAAGGAACTCCTACTTTTTTTAAATTTTCAGTAGCTTGTAAAATCTTTTTAAAAACTCCTTTTCCTCTTCTTTCATCTGTTTCTTTTTCAAATCCTTCTATAGAAATTGCCGGACTCACATTTGAGAGCTCTGCAAATTTCTCTGCAACTTCTTTTGAGATTAAGGTTCCATTTGTATAAAACATGAAAAACATTTTTGGAAATTTTTTCCAAATATCCAATAAAGTTTTATTACTATCCTTATACAAAAGAGGCTCTCCACCAGTTATTACCATAAATTTATTCTCTAAATTATCATAACAATCACTAACAATCTTTTCTACAACATCAAAAGAAAGAGTTGTAGCATTCATTTTTGATGAAGCATAACATCCTACACAACTAAGATTGCATTTATGAGTTGGAGCAAAAGTAATAAAAAGAGGGGGGTCTATTCCATGTTTATTTTTAAATTTTTTACCAAATTCCTGATCTAAAAAATTAGGCTTAACAAAATTCTCAAGCATTTTTTCTATAATCTGTTTTGAAATAAACCCTCTTTCAATATTTTTTTTAGTACAATTTATCATTGCTTTTAGATATTGATATTTCTTCACTTGTAAAAGTTTTGGAAAATTCCTAGTTTTAACATTTTTCATCAAAGAAGAATACAATCGCTTCTCAATTCCCTTAAGTAATTTTTCTCTTAGAAATGGGTGCTTAATTGCTTTTTTTAAAAAAAAGATATAAAAATCCTGTCTAAGTTTATTTTTATTAATTAATCTTGACATCTTCATTACCTCAAGAATAACTTAGGGTTTAAAAATATTTTCATATCATAACCCTATAATATCTAATTTTTTTAAATCCTCAATTAATTGTTTATTATCTTTAAATAAAATAGTCTTAATTCCCATTTTTTTAGGAACTGTCATATTCCAATCCCTATTATCAATAAAAAAAACTTCTTTTTTATTAATTTTTTTATCTTTTTCTTTTATTTTTTT
>CAZJPU010000149.1:0-1831 GCA_964548105.1 Candidatus Woesearchaeota archaeon
CATTAAATTAGCAAAAGCACTAAAAACAACAATTGAAGAATTATTTATTTTTAATAAAAAATAATTAGTTCTTTGTAATCTCTAATTTTAAACTTTCTAAAGCAATACATTCATACTGCCTTTTAGAAATATCTTTATCTTCATTTAAAATCTTAAATTCAAAACCAGCATCATTTATTATTTGAAGATAATCTTCTTTTTGTAATGCTCCTGCAACACATCCTGTTAATAATCCTTCATCTTTTTTTTGTTCATCTGTTAATTCTCCTAATAAAACAATATCTGAAACAAACATTTTCCCACCCTTTTTTAAAACTCTATAACTTTCAGAAAAAACTTTATCTTTGTTAGGTGCTAGATTAATAACACAATTGCTTATTACAACATCAATAGAATTATCTTCAATGGGTAATTTCTCAATATCTCCTAATCTAAATTCTGTATTTTTATAATTATATTTTTTAGCATTTGCTTTAGCTTTTTCTATCATTTCTTCAGTCATGTCTATTCCAATAACTTTACCATTAGTTCCAACTTTTTTTGCAACTAAAAAAGCATCAAATCCTGCCCCACTTCCTAAATCTACTACAATCTCTCCTTGTTTTATTTCACCTAATGCAGTAGGATTACCACAACCCAAGCCCAAATTTGCTTCAGGAACATTATTTATTTGTTCATCTGAATATCCTATTGATTTTGAGATTTGTTCATTTGAAACTCCACAACCACAAGAACACCCACCTTCAACTATTTTTTTATAACCTTGTTTTACAATGTTTTTTATTTCTTTTTCTTCTATCTTCTTAAAAAAATAATCTAACATTGCTTTATCCTTAGGCAATATATCTAACTCTTCAACATCGTTTTTAGAAAAATATTTAACACCAACGCCCTCTCCAATTTTTATCTTTGATTCATCTAAATCTATTTTTACATAAAATATATATTCTTTAATTCCATTAATTTCTTGAAATCCAACTTCTTGAAGATTTTCAATAATAAGATTTATCTCTTCTTTTATTTCCCTAGTAACAGCTTTTAATGGAGTTTCACTTCTTTCTATTTCCCCACCAATTAAAGACCAATAATTAGGATATTTAGGATAACTATCATCTTTTTGCTGAAGTAAATATTCGCCCTTAGAATTTTCAATAATTAACGAAGAACACGATTTCATTTTTTCCCCTTCCATTTTATTATATTAATAACCAACTATAAACAATTAATGCCCTTTAAATTTTTATTTATTCTATATTTTTAATCAAAAGAGTATTTCAAATAATTAAAACCAGAAAGTATTCCAATTATAAAAGTAGGTATTACAATATAAATAGCCCAAGGAACTCCTAATATTATGGCACCTAATGCAAAACCTTGAATAAATGTAGTAGCCTTTCCAATATATTTCACCTTATAAGGATCTTTATTTTTGATTAATGCTATTAAAAGACCTGGAAGTCCAACAATCTCTCTTGAAATTGTAAAAAATAATAACAAAATAATATTTCCATTTCCAGGAGTTTTATAATAAAAAATAAACAATGCTAAAACTATCATTGCTGTAAAAACTCTATCAATTACCTGATCCATACGTGCACCAGCAGCAGTTGTTTGTTTTAATCTTCTTGCAGCAAATCCATCAAACCAATCAGAAATAGCTGCAATAGCAAAAACAACAGTCAAAGATATTTTTGAAAAATCACTAAATAACATATAAATAAAGACAAATGCAAATACTAATCTTAATAATGTAATTGTATTTGGAACATTAAAAAGAATTTCTTCTTGAACTTCTTTTTTAACTTGTGCCTTTACACCCTTCACTTTTCTT
>CAZJPU010000150.1:0-1827 GCA_964548105.1 Candidatus Woesearchaeota archaeon
AAAAACCTACAACCTAAGCAATCATCAAATTAAGAAAATCAAACAAATTTTAGAAACAAATAAAAGACATAAACAAAGTGCTATGGAATTTATTAAAAAAGATAAAATTGTTATCTTATCTAACAATTTAAAAACCCAAGTCTTAAATGTTCAGATTATAAAAGAATATCTTTTAGTTGCCAAAGAATTATTAATGAGGACAAATAATAAGTTTAATACCTAAAAAAGGTAAAAACTTAGATTAAAAAATTAAAAATCCTATTTATTGAATTTTTCAACAAAACACAAAAAATAAGAAAGTTTATATATAAGTTATTCGTTTATTTCCGATTCATCTTTTTAGAGTATTCTCAAAAAGTCTATCAAAAAAAGGTTATACCCTCAAATGTCAGAAGGACTTGAAAAAATAATGAAAGAAAAAATAAGTGCAGATCATCTGCTCTATGTTAGCATGAAGTATACTAAAACCTGTGATGTTATGATCAATCTTATTAAAAGATGGAAAATAATGATGGAATATTCCTTTGACGCATTATTAGAAAAAACAAAAAAGAAAAAAATTATCAAAAAGATTCCTACAGCACCCAAATTAAAAATTGATCTTATAAAAAAAATATTTCAAAATGATCCAACAATAATGGATACTGTAAAAGAATATGAAATGTTTAAATTAATTGATATTCTTAAAAAAACAAAAGAGAGTGAATTTAGAAAAGGAGTTTGCCTCAGAGTTACTTACAGGGGTGAAGAAATAGCAATCAATTTAGAAAAACTTAAAGAGTATTCTGAAATCCTAGAAAGGTTTATAAATTACACCAAACTTTTTCTCTCATCTAAATAACTATTGATAGAAGTAAGATTCTAAATCACTGCTATTGTTAAAGATTTAATAAAAATGGCTAGAGTATATGCAATAATATCTGGAAAAGGAGGAGTAGGAAAAACTACCTCTACAATAAACCTAGGAACCGCACTTAATCAATTAGGTGAAGATGTAGTAATAGTTGATGCAAACCTATCAACACCAAATATAGGGATTCACTTAGGAGCTCCAATAGTTCCAATTACTTTAAATCATGTCTTAAATAATCAAGCAAATTTAGAAGACGCTATTTATGAACATGAATCAGGAACAAAAATAATGCCTGCCTCTCTCTCTTTAAAAGAATCTGAAAAAATTAATTATAAAAAATTTACCGAGACAATAAAAAAATTAAAAAAAATAACTAATCATGTACTTATTGATAGTGCTGCAGGACTTGGTGAAGAAGCAAGAGCTGCAATTAATGCTGCTGATGAGATAATAATTATTACAAATCCAGAAATGTCTGCAGTTACTGATGCCTTAAAAACTATTAAACTTGCAGAGGAGACTAACAAACCAATTACAGGGGTGATAATAACTAGGTGTCAAGGGAAAAAATTAGAAATGTCATTTGCAAATATTAAAGACATGTTAGAGGTTCCAATTCTTGGAATTATCCCTGAAGAAGATTCTATAAAAGAATCTCAAGTTATGAAAAATCCAGTAATAATAACCCACCCAAAAAGTAGGGCAACAAGAACTTATTTAATGACTTCAAGAAAACTTCTAGGACATGATGTAACATTTGAAATTCCTAACCAAGGATTTTTTTCAAAGTTATTAACAGCGTTTAATGGAAGATAAAATGAATCTCTTAGAAAAATATAGAAAACAGATTGATAAAACTAACCACCAAATCCTAAAATCACTTAAAAAAAGACAACAAATCTCAAAAAAAATAAAAAAATATAAAAAAGAAAAGAAAATTAAAATAATTAATTCAAAAAGAGAAAAAATAATGT
>CAZJPU010000151.1:0-1776 GCA_964548105.1 Candidatus Woesearchaeota archaeon
TCAACACCATAAAATACCCTATAAAAAACTATAATTATCTCCTAAAATATCTTTAATTAATAATCATTAATTTCTAACATTATTAACTATATTTTAATTAACTCTTGTATATCTTTTGTATATACAAATACACATAAATTCTATAAAAGATTAAAATAAAAACATTTAAATACGTATATCTTTTGTATATACTATTTACTAGGGAAAAAGAGGTAATCTAAGAGCTGCCTGGAAATCCTAAAAAGATTTCTAGGGGCTCTTTAGTAAAATAAACAAAAGGAGTTCTTAGATTATGAAACGAAAATTTGATGTTAAGCTGCGAAAGGTTGGAAACTCTTATGTAGTCACAATTCCAAAAGACACAGTAGATAGATTTGAATTACAAGAAGGAGATTATCTTGCAATTACTTTTGATTCTAAAGATATTAAACAAAAAAAAGAGGGAAAAAATGAGTCTGTTTGATTATAAACATTACACAACAATAATGTATCTTGCAATAACAATGACTTGCATACTAATCTTATTTAGTTTTTTAAATTTAGCAGAAAACATAAATGAAAAACCAAATTTAAAATCTCAAAAAAACAAACTTACTGGATTTGCAATAGAAGATCAAACAGAAAATCAAATATCAGAAATCTCTACTCAAGAATTATACTCTCTAAAAATCAAAACACTTTTTTATTCTATTTTTGTAGGCATATTAATACTTATGATAAATCTCATAATCATTCTTATCTTACTAAAAAAAGATAAAAAAATAATTGAAGAAATAAAATAATTAAAGTAATTCTTTTTTTACTTCTCTAGAATATTTTGATACTAAATGCAAGGGTTCTGGCCTTTTATGAGGTAAGATAATTGATTTTTTTGCTAACTCATAAGAACTATCAATAGAGATTTCATCTCCAGGACTAATGTACATAGGTTTACTACCGGGTTTTACTAAAAGAACTTTACCAACTTTTTTTCCTTGTTTTAAAATATCATCCTTTTGAACTTCGCAATCAACAATAGAATTAGAAACTCCTATTGCAGGAATCCCTGTTGCTAAACTAAAATGACTAGCTAACCCTAATCTAGGATGAATAATTCCTTGTGCAGGAACAAAGATTACATCTGGTTTCTCACTAATCTTCTCAAAAACCTCAAGCATTACAGGCAATTCCCTATAGTTTCTAAATCCTGGAAGATAAGGAAATTTTACCCTCTCAAACGAATAAGCCCTATCAATAATTTCATAATCTTTATCACAAACAATAAAACACGAAAGAAGCTTGTTATTAATAAATATATTATCTATTGCACCAAATCTATCTGCAAGTTTAAAATCTATCTTATCTTTAATCTGAAGCTCTTTAGCTATTTTTAATTGTTCTTTTTCAAGTTTATCAAAATCAAGATTATATTTCTTAATTAACATTTCTTTTCTTGATATCTCTTCCTTATTTTTTTCCATTTTCCCCTACATAATAACTAATTACAAATTATATTTATAAACCTTATAGTTTACAAGGAATCAAGAATTAAAAAACTTTTTGATTAAATATTATTTTGTTTTCCAAGATTTTCTTCATTTTTATATCAAAAGGTATTTAAACTTAACAAAACTCACATAAAAAATGTTTAAAAAAAAATGTCCAAAATGTGAGAATAAAATTAATAAAAATTATGATTTCTGCCCTCATTGTGGGAAAAACTTTAAATCAGAATATGAAGAAGAAGATTATGGATTATTAGGAAAAAATGATGTTTTTAATAAACCTGTTTCAGGT
>CAZJPU010000152.1:0-1752 GCA_964548105.1 Candidatus Woesearchaeota archaeon
AATTATGAGGGGAGAATTTAAAGGTAAAACTGGAAAAATTGAAACAGTTGACTTGAAAAAATTAAGAGTAATAATTTCAGGGATTTACAGAACTAAAAAAGATGGAACTAAAGTAGGAGTTTATTTTAATCCTTCAAATCTTCAGATCAAAGAATTAGATTTAGATGATAAAAAAAGAATTAAAACTTTAGAAAGGAAAAAAACTGAAAAAAAATTAAAAGAAGAGAAACAAGAAGAAAAGACAAAAACTAAATTTAAAAAATTACCAAAACAAGAGGAGAATAAAGAAAATGTACCTAAAAAGAAATAAAATTGAAAAATTTTGGCCGATTCCTAGAAAAGGAACAAAATATGTAGCTGCGCCTGCGCATAATCAAAAACACGCTATTTCACTAATTGTAGTTATGAGGGATATTTTAAAAATTTTAAAAACAAAAAAAGAATTAAAAAAGGTAATAAATGAAAAACAAATCCTAGTTAACAATAAAATAATTAGGGAAATAAATTATCCTATTTGTTTATTTGATAAGATAAGTATTCCTAATTTTAAGAAAAATTATAGGGCAACATTATCTAAACATAAAAAAATAATTTTTGAGGAGATTTCAGATAAAGAAGCTGAAACAAAAATATTCAAGGTAATTGGTAAAAAAATATTAGGAAGTAAAAAATTGCAATTAAATCTACTTCATGGAAAAAATCTTCTAACCAAAGAAGATGTTAATACTGAAGACTCTGTGGTTTTTAATTTTAAAGAAAATAAAATAGCAAAAGTACTTTCTATGAAAAAAGGCCAGGAAGTTCTTGTAACTAAAGGAAAGCATGCAGGCCATAAAGGAAAAATAGAGGACATTATTTTAAGAGGTGGGAAAAAACTTATAAAAATAGATTCTGAAAAAGAAAAAATAAATGTTTGGATAAAAAACGTAATTGCAGCAGAATAAAATGGAACAAGAAAATCAAATGGTTAAAAATGAAAAGTCAGAGACAGTTGAATCTCCGGTTAAGGAAAAAATGGATTTAAAAATGAACAAAATGCAGGAAATTGAAATAGAAAAAATCGTTTTTAATTGTGGGGGCACTGGAGAAAAATTAGACAAATCTGAAAAATTGCTTGAAATGGTAACTGGAAGAAAAATTCAGAGAGTAAGATCTACTAGAAGAATCCCTGCTTTTGGTATTAGTCCTAAAAAAGAATCAGGTTGTAAAGTTACAATAAGAGACAAGGATAAAATTAATGATTTATTAAAAAGATTTTTTGTGGCAGTAGATAACAAACTTTCAGACAAACAAATAACCAAAAATTATTTTTCATTTGGAATCCACGAGTATATTGAGATTCCAGGATTAGAATATGACAGAGATATTGGAATTTCCGGTTTTGAATTAAGTGTTGTTTTTAAAAGAAAAGGAAAAAGAGTAAAAATTAAAAAAATAAAGAGGGGAAAATATCCAGAAAGACAAAATGTTTCAAAAGAAGAAATAATTGCATTTTTAAATAAAAATTTTAAAGTAGGAGTAAAAAAACAAAATGACAGCAAGTGATTGGAGAAAGGCATTAAAACAATTTACAAGAAAACCTGTAATTAGAGCGAAATATATTAAACATAATAAACCAAAAGATAGAACCACAGGTATTGCGAGAAAAAAATGTGAGAAATGTGGTAGATTTGGAGCAATGATTAATAGCTATGATATTAATTTATGCAGACATTGTTTTAGAGAAATTGCGGAGGAACTAGGATTTAAAAA
>CAZJPU010000153.1:0-1717 GCA_964548105.1 Candidatus Woesearchaeota archaeon
CTTCTGGAGGGTTTTCCATAAGTCCTAGGATGAAGTATAATTATTTGAGTCCTGAGGAGCAGGGGAAGTTTTCAACATTTCCTATTGAAAAACAAGAAGAAATTTTAGGAGAATATTTTCCAGGAAAACAGCAAGAAAAAATTGAACAAGAACCAACAAAACCTTTAGTAAAAATACCTGAAAAACCTTCGGGACAACCTGAACAACCAAGTCAAAGTGCTGAAGATAAAACAAAAATAAAAGCATTATCAGAGGGATTAAATAAAAATGGTTTTTTAAATGATTTAAAGAAAAGAAATCCAAGCAAATATAATGAACTTCATGAAAAATATTTGAGTGATAAGGCAACGGGTTCTTATAAAAATTTTGAAGATGATATTGCAAGAATGCCAGAATATAAGCAGTATTATGAAGGGCAGACTAAAAAACCTACTCAACCTTCACAACCAGATTGGAATGTTGCTGCTAATTGGGGAGACCCTAAAAAACCTGAAGAAATACAGGCCCTAAGGAATTTGATAAATTCTGCTAAAAGTAGTGGTTATGATTCTAAAAAACATACAAAAGGAATTATTGGTAAAGTAGGGGCAGATTGGTGTGAACCTTGTAGAAACTCAAATTCTTTGTTTGAGGACTATGTTAAAAGTTATATTCGAAGTTCTGGGGAAGATGTTAAATTTATTCATATAAAAGATGAAAAAAATCAGGCAGAGATAAGAGCGTTGGGTATAAAGAGTTATCCTTCTTATGTTTATTTTAGGGATGGTAAGGTTGTTGGGATAGTAAAGGGAAGTGGAACAAGTTCTTCATCTCATATAAATGAGTTGTTTCAAAAATATAAGCCCTAATTCTAACAACATTTAAAAGAATCTAAATCATTGAATTTATATGTTAAAAAAGGGATTTGTAAATAAATATAGTATATTAATAATTCTAATCTTATTATTCTTAATAATAGGATTTGTTAGTGCGCAAGATTCAGGAGCTCCCCCTGGAGTAACTCCTGTTGGTGGAAATCCTGCTGAAGGGCCTTCAGCAACTGATGAAGGGGGTACAGGTGCTGCAGATTCTGGAGAAGCAGAAAAACTAGATCCTAAAGAGATAACCCAAAAAGAACCAGTTAGTGTAGGGGATTATTTTGGATATGAAGATCCTAATAGAGTAAAGGTTCAAGGGCTTGCAGGAGAAGGGCAAGATCAGACAATAACTGTAGAGCAGTTAGAAGGAGATAAAAGAAAAGTTTCAGGAATAGGGGATTTCTCAGTTACTTTTTATGATAAAGAAGGGAAAGAGCAGAAAGGAAAGAAGTATGGAGGTTTTGGGAAAAAAGAGTTTGATAATACTCTTGTGTTTGATTCCAATAATGAACTTACAGATGGAACAAAAGTAATTGGTGGAGAAACAGAAGGAAAGCCTGGAACAAGGATTCCTATGGGAAATAAAAAACATTATCTTCCAAAAGGTGGAGAGTTGTTGATAAATAAAGATCCTAAAACAGGAGAAACAAAAACATCAATAACTGCTAGTGATACAGATCCTGAAAATAATGTTTTTAAATATCCTGAGGAGATGGATGGTGATCGCAAAGAAGTTACTCCTCTTGATGATGATGAATTTACACATGATGATTCTGAAAAAACTGTAGAATATAGGGCAAGAGGTGATACTAAATTAATTGATAGTAATGGTGAGAAAATTAGTGTTAAAGGAACAATGC
>CAZJPU010000154.1:0-1672 GCA_964548105.1 Candidatus Woesearchaeota archaeon
TTAATAACCTTGTTGAACTTAATTTACTTTCCAGAATTATTGGTTTTGTTGATAGTATTTTTAGAGATGATAAAGGAGAAAGGAAAGTTGAATCAGAAGCAAGTTTTCAAGTCTTAAGACATAATGTTCATGTTGGTAATGGGAAAACACCAATCGCTGTTGACTATGCTATGTGCGGTCCTCAAGGAAAAGCAAAAAATCTTGATATATTTGATTCTGTATGTCCTTTTGAAAAATTTGATTCTTCAAATATGCATTTTTCTCCAGATAGTGTGACTCCAATGTCTGTTAAAAGTAACGGAGATGTTATTTTTGGTGTAAGTTTAAGTTGTTTTGCTAAAGCAAGAGTTTATGGAAATGTTTTAGAAAATTCTATTCTAGAAATTCAAAAAAGAATTCATAATGATCCAGTTTACCAGGGTTTTAGATTGGGAGGGGTTAGATTTTTGTATGATGTGGCACAAGAACTTGATCCTAGTTATGAGGTAACTGGAAGAATTAAATGTGATGCTTGTGTTGATCTATTTGGAGATTTTAAAAGAGTTGAAGGTGTTAGAGAAGTTTTAGCAAACCAAGGTGTTGTAAAAAAATATAAACAATTTATGGAACAAAAGGTTTTGAGGGTTTAATTTCTAAGATTACTAAGATATAGGGATTGGCGCAGGATGTGTTTTATTTCTGGTGATAAATTTGCAGCGAAGCATGAAAAATTAACTGCTCAAAACATTTATATAGATGCTATAACTACTATATAACATGGAAAAAACAACAATTCAAATAAGCCCTGAGACCCTTGGAAGATTAAAAATGTTGAAAAGACATGATAGAGAATCTTATGAAGAAACATTGCAGTTTGTTCTTGATGATTATGAAGAAGAGAGTTTAAATGATGAAGAAATCGAAGAAATTAAAGAAGCGCTTGATAATGTTAAAAAAGGTAATGTAAAACCAATTGAATTAGTTGCAAAAGAACTTGGTATTTCATTAAAATAACATGTATTCAATAGAAATTGAAGAAAATGCTGAGAAGTTTTTAAAAAATATTTCTAAACAAGATGCAGAAATAATTTTAAGGAAAATTTATTCACTTAATGAAAATCCATTTAGGTCATTAAAGAGATTAAAAGGACATAAGTTATATAGGTTAAGGGTAATGAAATTTAGAGCCTTAATTGATCTTGTTATATCTGGCAGAAAAATTATTGTTCTAAAAATTGGATATAGGAAAAATGCATATGATAAAATTTAGATAAATAAGTTGTTTAATTCTAGTTTTAATGTAGGTTTGGTGTGGTTGTGTTTTACTCTTTTCAATAAGTTTATAATATATTATTTTATAATAATTATATGAAAAAGTGGTTGGTTATATTAATGTGTATTGGAATTCTATTAGTTCTGGTTTTCGGAGATTATGAATATCATGAAGAAAGAAAAATCAAAAAGGTAAACTTAGCACATTATCAGGCTCTTGAATGTATGAGTAATTGTCCCCTTGAAACTCATGAAAAGTATACCTTTAAGATTTTTAATCCTGAGTGTACTTCTAAATGCCCAACATTAAAAGGAATTTCTTCAGATATGGCAATCATGGGAAGTGATTCAGATAATCCAGTTATAAAAAATAAAAAATATGGGGGCAGAATATTAGTTGGTTCTCAAGAATTTCTTGATT
>CAZJPU010000155.1:0-1633 GCA_964548105.1 Candidatus Woesearchaeota archaeon
CTCTCCCCTATTTATAAGGGCGAGATGAAAAAAATTAAGAGTTTTAACAAAAAAAATTAATCTTCGGATAGCGCTTAATAATCGAAAGGTTTATGAATATTTTATTTATTTATCAGGTATTGAAAATGGATAATAATATTATAATATGTGACAAAAAAAGGTTTGAAGAAATAAAAACAAGAATTGCTAATTCTGGAAACGAAAAAATCCATGTTGTTTCAGATTTTGATAGAACTTTAACAAAAGCATTTTACAAAGAAAAAAAAGTAAACGCAGTTATTTCTCTCCTAAGAAGTGGAGAATATTTAGTAAAAGATTATGCTTTAAAGGCTCATTCTTTATTTGATAAATATCATCCAATAGAGATTGATTCAAGGGTTCCAATGAATGAGAAAAAAGAAAAAATGCAGGAATGGTGGGAAAAAAGTGAAGAATTATTGATTGAGTTTGAACTTGATAAAAAAACAATGAAGCAATGTATTAAAGATGCAATAAAAAAAGATAAACTTGTTTTTAGGGGTGGAGCTGAAGAGTTTTTTCAGATATTAAAAAAAGAAAATATCCCCCTAATAATAATGTCTGCTAGTTTAAGATATTTAATAGAAGAGTTTATGAAACAAAAAAAAGTTTATTCAAGTAATGTTCATGTGGTTGCAAATACATTTAAATTTGATAAAAATGGCAAAGCAATAAAAATAGAAAAAATAGTTCATATTCTTAATAAAAATGAAATCGAAATAAAAGATTCTTCAGTTTATAATAATTTATTAAAAAGAAAAAATGTTATTTTATTAGGGGACCATTTAGGAGATTTAGGGATGATTGAAGGATTTGATTATGATAATTTAATTAAAATTGGTTTTTTAAATGAAAATGTCGAGGATAATCTAGAGTATTTTAAAAAAGCGTTTGATATTGTTATCTTAGGTGATGGGAATTTTAGATATATCAATGAATTATTAGAAGAATTAATTTCTTAGACTTTTCTTAAATCTCCTGAGACTTCTTCTGCTTCAGGTTTATTTTTCATTCTTCTTTTGTATTTTTTTGATTTGTCATTTAAAACATCTTTTGGAGATTTTTTTAACATTTGTTTTTGTCTAACTTTTTTAAAGATTAAAAAACCAATTATTCCTAGTACAATAAGAAGCAATAGTCCAAAAATCCAATTGTTATTAGAGTCTTGTTCAACTGCGCAGTTTCCGATACAACAAGGACCTTCTAAACTTTTGGTAGTCTCTCCACTACAGGTTTCATTATAATCGCATAACTTTCCCCCTATTTCTGTACAGTGTAATTCTATAATGGTTGTTCCGTTTAAATCAACCTGGGTTTTGTTTTTAGTTACTCCAAGTAAAACACTAAGATTACTGGTAATGTTAGAAACTTCTGCAATTATTAATCCTGAAACATTTTTATTTTTTGATGTAGAAACTGTGGCATTGATAAATGTGCTATTACCAATAGCTAAAAAACTTATAATTTCTGGTTCAATTTTTGCATTTAGAGTATTTGATAATTTTATGTTTTGTAAATCCTGATTCCCTTTATTAACTAACTCTATAACAAAAAAATAATCTTCATTAACTGCGATTGTTCCTTTTATTTCAGAAGGTAAAAAAGTTAATTTAAT